>CASERA010000034.1 GCA_949290175.1 uncultured Ruminococcus sp. | reverse complement strand
TGCGGAAACTGTGGAGGTGACGAATAATGGGTAGCGTATTAGAAAAAGTTCCGGTCAGAGAACAGGACCCGAAGGTAAGAGCAACTAATTTTGAAGAAGTTTGTCTTGGATATAATCAGGAAGAGGCAATGGAAGAGGCTGCAAGATGTCTCAATTGTAAGAACGCAAAATGTATTGAGGGTTGTCCGGTATCTATTAATATTCCGGCCTTTATTCAGGAAGTAAAAGAAGGAAATATTGAAGAAGCATATAAAGTGATTGGACAATCTTCAGCGCTGCCGGCTATCTGTGGACGTGTCTGCCCACAGGAATCCCAGTGTGAAGGAAAATGTATCCGCGGAATCAAAGGAGATCCCGTATCAATCGGTAAACTGGAGCGTTTTGTTGCAGACTATGCATTGGAAAATGATATTAAACCGGAAGGTGCAAAAGAAAAAAATGGTCGTAAAGTGGCTGTTATTGGTTCTGGTCCATCGGGGTTGACATGTGCCGGAGATTTGGCTAAGATGGGATATGATGTAACTGTATTTGAGGCACTGCATGAACTCGGTGGCGTTTTGGTATACGGTATTCCTGAATTCCGTCTTCCAAAACAGAAGGTTGTTGCAAAGGAGATTGAGAAAGTCAAAGAGCTTGGTGTTAAATTTGAGACAAATGTTGTGATTGGTAAATCTACAACAATTGATCAGTTGATTGAAGATGAAGGATTTGAAGCAGTATTTATCGGTTCTGGAGCAGGTCTGCCGATGTTTATGGGTATTCCGGGTGAGAATGCAAATGAAGTATTCTCCGCAAATGAATATCTGACGAGAAGCAATCTGATGAAAGCATTTGATTCTTCTTATGACACACCGATTGCTGCAGGGAAGAAAGTAGCAGTTGTTGGAGGCGGTAATGTTGCGATGGACGCAGCAAGAACAGCTTTAAGACTTGGTGCAGAAGTACATATTGTATATAGAAGAAGTGAAGCAGAGCTTCCAGCCAGAGTAGAAGAAGTACATCATGCAAAAGAAGAAGGTGTTATTTTCGACCTTCTGACAAATCCAAAGAAAATTAATGTAGATGAAAACGGAAATGTTAAGAGCATGACTGTAATCAAAATGGAACTTGGTGAGCCGGATGCATCTGGAAGAAGACGTCCGGTTGAGATTCCGGGATCCGAATTTGACATTGATGTGGATACAGTTATTATGTCATTGGGTACTTCTCCCAATCCGCTGATTTCTTCTACAACAAAAGGTTTGGAAGTAAACCGCAGAAAATGTATTGTTGCAGAAGAAGAGAATGGACAGACATCTAAAGAAGGTGTGTATGCGGGCGGTGATGCTGTAACAGGAGCAGCTACTGTTATTCTTGCAATGGGTGCTGGAAAAGCCGGAGCAAAAGGTATTGATGAATACCTGAGAAATAAAGAAACTAAATAAAAATCAATACTGGCGCAGTCAATAATAAAATGTAAATAAAAGGCAAGACTCCGCATGGAATCTTATCCTGACTTATTTCAGGAACTGATGAAATGCGGAGTATTTGTATATGGGAGTAATAAGTATGACAAAAAAGGAAATTGCGTTGGAAAATCACAAAAAGGGATATAACTGCTCACAGGCTGTGATCTGTGCATTTTGTAAGGATTTGGGGATTAGCGAAAAAGAAATGTTTAAAATATCAGAAGGATTCGGACTCGGTATGGGAGTGATGGATACTTGTGGTGCTTTGACAGGCCTGTTTATGTTAATAGGATTGGAAAATAGTGGTGGAATTGAGAGCGCCGGAAAAACAAAGGCAGATACTTATAAGAAGGTAAAAGCATATGCAGAAAAATTTCGCGAAATAAATGGATCTGTTTATTGCAGAGAATTAAAAGGTGTAGAAACAGGGGAAATTTTAGCTCCATGTAGCAAATGTATTGCAGATGCAGTTGCATTGGCAGAGGAGTTTTTTGAATATAAATAAAGAACCAAATTTAGTATTACAAAGGAGAACAATATGGAAAAGCTTAAAGCAAAACAAGTTTTATCAGTTACGCTGACGCTTTTTGCTGTTTTTTTTGGGGCAGGAAATATGATTTTTCCGCCTGCGATGGGACAGCTTGCAGGCACAAACTATTTACGTGCGCTGGCCGGTTTTATTCTGACGGATGCAGGAATTGCTTTATTAGGGATGATTGCCGTAGTATTGGTAGGAACTGAAATAAGTGATTTAGGAAATCTAGTCAGCAGAAAATTTTCAATTTTTCTTGCTGTCTGTGTATATTTGCTCATCGGGCCATTATTTGCGATGCCAAGGACAGGAAGCGTATCGTTTGAATTGGCAATCAAGCCGTATGTGCCGGAACAGTATGCTGTAGTTAGTTCGTTGATAGTGACAGGGATATTTTTCTTTTTAACCTACTATTTGAGCAGCAATCCAAACAAAGTGGTTGATGTGGTAGGTAGATATTTGACACCAATCCTTTTGCTCAGTATTATAGCGATTTTTATTTCCTGTTTATTGCATGATAACTCTGTTGAAAGTATGGTACAGTATGGAAGTATACCGAATCCGCAGGGAATTTATGCGGAGATTCCGTTCTTCCAGGGAATGATAGAAGGATATAATGCTCTGGACGGACCAGCGGGGCTGGTATTTGCGATTATCATCATCAATGCAGTCCGTGGTTATGGTGTAAAAGATGAAAAAAGAATTGCGAAATACACTATTATTTGTGGAATAGGATCAGCAGCAATTCTGGCAGCAGTTTATTTTATGCTGACGTATATAGGTGCAGTGACTCTGACACCGTTTGAGAACGGGGGTGCCCTGCTTCACACAGTTACTAGTGATTTGCTTGGACACGCAGGAGGTATTATTTTAGGAATTGCAGTATTGTTTGCATGTATGACAACATCCATAGGACTAACAACATCATTTGCAGATTATTTCCATGGTCTTTTCCCATCTGTATCTTATAAAAAAATTACAGCTATTGTTTGTCTGTTCAGTTTTATTATTAGTAATGTAGGATTAACACAGCTAATTAATATTTCATTACCGGTATTGATGATGGTATATCCGGTAACTGTTGTATTGGTGATTCTGTCTTTCTTTAGAAGATTGATTAAACATCGTAGAATGGTGTACGTTTTGGGCATGATATTTGCATTTTGTGCTGCATTCGTGAATGGAATGGAAAGTGTCAATATCTCACTGGGTATTGTTACAGATTTATGCCATCGGATTCCTTTCTATGAATTGAACCTAGGATGGATTATACCGGCTATTCTGGGTGCATTGTTGGGATTGCTTCCATTTTGGAAAATGAATCAAAAAAAAGCTGAGGATCCAGCAGAAATTTAAAGTTGAAAAAAGAATTGTAATGTACGAGAGAAATCGAGTGCTTACAATTCTTTTTTATTGCATAGTAAAGGGTTTATCATGCGAAAGTGTAAAAGCAAACTCTTTTTATAGTAGTACATTAGCATGGATTCGTGATATAATGACAAATACAAAATGCAGACAATACAAAAGAAGGATGGATATAAAATGGTAAAAGAAATCAAGGAACAGTTATGTCATCTGGAAGATCAGGATTTTAAAAAATTTAATCAAAACCTGCTTCCGGGGGTTAAGAATATCATTGGAATCCGCATGCCAGTTCTTAGAAAACTGGCGCAAAAGTTGGCAAAAGAAGATTTCCGTACCTATCTTTCGGAGGCTGAACAGATGATTACCGGGGATTCAGCACATGAAGAAATTATGATGCAGGGACTTGTAATTGGCTATGCGAAAATGACAATAGAGGAAAGAATGCAGTATTTGGATGAATTTATACCAAAGATACAGAATTGGGCAGTTTGTGACAGCTGCTGTATGGGATATAAATTTATGAGGAAGGACAAGGCAACTTGGTTTTCCTATCTGGAAAAATATTGGAAGAGCCGGGAAGAATTTGAAATTCGCTTTGCTGTTGTGTCTATGCTGGTACATTTTACAGATGAGGAATATATCGGAAGACTTCTGGAAATCTTTAATTATATTCATCATACCGGATACTATGCCAAAATGGCAGTAGCATGGGCGGTTTCCGTTTGTTATATTAAATTTCCAGAGGAGACGAGGAAATTCCTTTTAAATAATGATATGGATGACTTTACTCATAACAAAGCCATTCAGAAAATTCAAGAATCTTATCGTGTGGAGAGAAAAGAAAAAGAAGAATTAAAACAATTAAAACGCTGAATGAAAGACATAAGCGAACAGCTTAAAAAGAAAAATCAAGGGAGTGGATATTATGCGAGGAATGCGTTTATATAAACGAGAAATTACAGAACCGGAAGAGTTGCGTGAAGTCTTGGAATTATGTGATGTGGTTAGAATTGGAGCTATGGATGAAGAAGGAATGTTTATCGTTCCTATGAACTTTGGATATGAATTTAAGGAGAAAAACGGAAAATGTTCTTTAAAATTGTATCTTCATGGTGCGAAAGAAGGCCGGAAAGCTGAAGCTTTTGCAAATAATCCGAATGTTGCAATCGAGATGGACTGCGGGCATGAAATTATCCGTGGCGATTATGCGTGCAGTTATTCATTTGCATTTCGGAGTATTATGGGAAATGGGGTGATTCGAAGGATTGATGATATAGGAGAGAAACGATATGGTCTGGAACTTTTGATGAATCATATGGAGCCCGGCGCAAAAATTCAATTTCTTCCGGAGATGATGGATAGAACTTTAGTTTATTGTATTGATGTAACAGAATTTACAGGGAAAAGAAGAGATAAAAAGAAAGCATAAGAGATAAATTAAAAATATACAGAAAGTGATAAGTAGGGAGAACAACCATGAAAATTACATTGATTACGGTTGGGAAAATAAAAGAAAAGTATTTGAAAGATGCAATTACTGAATACAGCAAACGCCTGAGCAAATATTGTAAGCTGGAGATTGTAGAAGTAGCAGACGAAAAAACACCGGATCAGGCAAGTGAAGTCCTAGAAGAAGGTATTCGAAATAAAGAAGCAGAAAGAATTCTTAAACATATTAAAGATGATATGTATGTAATTACACTGGAAATTGCAGGGAAAATGCTGACTTCAGAAGAACTGTCAGATAAAATAGAAAATCTGGGGATTCAAGGGAGAAGTAGTATTGCCTTTGTGATAGGAGGTTCTATCGGCTTGGGAAAAGAAGTATTAAAACGTTCAGATTATGCACTTAGCTTCTCAAAGATGACCTTTCCGCATCAGCTGATGCGTGTAATTCTGCTGGAACAGATATATCGGAGTTATCGAATTATATATAGAGAGCCGTATCATAAGTAAGTGCGGTTTTCGCATTTGGTAATAATGATTTATCAAAAGACGAAATTGAAGAACTGACACAGTTATTATCAGAAAATATTCAACACAAATCCTAAGATACGAATATCCTTAACGGGATATATATATAATCCATGGATATTGTACTGTAATGTTAATATGCGTTGCTTGCAGCAACGGGCAGGTTTTCATACAATGGTGATAACGATCGAAAGAAAGAAGGTTATATCTAATGTTAAACGAAAACATTAAAGCAATCAGAAAATCAAAAGGTCTTTCACAAGAAGAACTTGCTAGTAAGTTGAATGTAGTACGACAAACAATATCTAAATGGGAGCAAGGTGTTTGAGTTATAATAGGA
>CASERA010000033.1 GCA_949290175.1 uncultured Ruminococcus sp. | reverse complement strand
CCTTTGCCTGTCTGACTACCCTAAGAAACAGTTAGAAGATTTTTCACGCTATGTATTCGGTGTGCCTTACGCCGTCATACAGGAAGCTTTCTTTCTAAATTTAATAAATATCTTTTTATATTACTTCCACATCCAAAGCCTCCCAGACTTCCATTTTTATTAATAACTCTGTGGCAAGGAATAACAATCATAATGGGATTCTTATTATTTGCCTGCCCAACTGCTCTGACAGCATTTCTATTACCTATTCCAATAGCTATATCTTCATAACACCTTGTCTGCCCATACGGGATTTTTCTTAATTCGTTCCATACTTTATTTTGAAATTTTGTTCCTTTTAACTTTATTGATAAATCAAATTCTATTCTTTTTCCTAAAAAAAACTCATTTAGCTGCGTATATGCCTCATACAATAAATCAGAATGTCTATGAAAATATTTAGTCTCACCAGATTCTTTTGATAAATAAATCTCTGTAATATAATTTTCTTGCTCGCATATTTTTAAATTTCCTATAGGGCTCTTAACGATATAGAAATCTTCCATAGCATTCTCCTTTTTATTACCTCAGTTTATAAATTTTACAGTAAAGGTACTATTTATATAATTGTACCAATTTTTGTGAGGAAAAATAGTGTCTGCTTCCCGCAGGGCGTACATTGAAAAAGACCGTTGCAAAATTGCAACGACCTCTTTTTAAATAAGCCACTCTTAATAAGGTTTGCTTATACAACATCTTTGATACTGAAGCTAAATCTGCCCATCTTATCTTTTCCAAGGCATACAACTTTTACAATATCGCCCAGTTTCAATACATCTTCTACCTTATCAACTCTCTCTTTTGAAATCTTGGAAATATGAACCATTCCTTCTTTTCCAGGAGCAAACTCAAGAAATGCACCAAACTCTTTGATACTGATAACTTTTCCTTCAAATAACTGCCCTGCCTCAAAATCTGTTGTAATTGTGGCAATCAGCTTGGCAGCCTGTTCCATACTCTCCTTATCTGTACCACAGATAGAAACCGCACCGTCATCTGTAATATCAATCTTCACACCAGTCTGTTCGATAATTGCATTAATTGTTTTTCCTCTCTGGCCGACTACATCACCAATCTTCTGCGGGTCAATCTGCATCTGCATAATCTTTGGTGCATATACTCCCACTTCTGCCCGCGGTTCAGAAATTGTTTTATTCATCACTTCATCCAGGATATATGTTCTGGCTTTCTTCGTGGCAGCAATCGCTTCCTCGATAATAGCTCTTGTCAGTCCATGAATCTTAATATCCATCTGGATTGCAGTAATACCTTTGTGTGTACCTGCAACCTTGAAATCCATGTCTCCAAAGAAGTCCTCCAACCCCTGAATATCTGTCAGTACCAGATAATCATCGTCCGTATCACCTGTTACAAGACCCGCCGAAATACCTGCTACGGCAGCTTTAATCGGTACGCCCGCTGACATCAGTGACATACTGGATGCACAGATACTTGCCTGTGATGTAGAACCATTTGACTCAAATGTCTCGGATACTGTACGGATTGCATATGGGAACTCTGCTTCACTGGGAAGTACAGGTACCAATGCTCTCTCTGCAAGTGCACCATGTCCAATTTCACGGCGTCCCGGTCCTCTGGACGGTTTTGTCTCTCCTACGGAATAGGATGGGAAATTATAATGGTGCATATATCTCTTAGAAGTCTCAGACTCGTCCAATCCATCGATTCTCTGTGCATCAGAAAGCGGTGCCAGAGTCGTTACTGTACAAATTTGAGTCTGTCCTCTCGTAAACATTGCAGAACCATGGACTCTTGGAAGCAAATCAATTTCTGCCGCCAGAGGTCTGATCTGGTCGATTGCACGGCCGTCCGGACGTTTATGATCTTTTAAAATCATCTTTCTGACTGTCTTCTTCTGATACTGGTATACTGCCTCTCCCAGAACGTCCAGCCATTCTTCTTTCTCCGCGAATGCCTCTTCCAGTTTTTCTGTAATAAGACGGATATTTTCCTCTCTCGTCTGCTTATCATCTGTAAAGACTGCCTCTTCCATTTCTGCCGGAGATACAATCTCCTTAATTGCCTCAAACAACTCCTCCGGAACTGCACAACTTGTATATTCATGTTTTGGCTTTCCGCATTCGGCAACAATTGTTTCAATAAATGCGATGACCTTCTGATTCAGCTCATGTGCTTCAAAAATTGCTGCGATCATCTGATCTTCCGGAACTTCGTTCGCTCCTGCTTCAATCATAATGACTTTTTCTTTTGTAGACGCAACTGTCAAAGCCATATCAGATGCTTCCTTCTGAGCGGCTGTCGGGTTAAATACGAATTCTCCATTAACCAGACCTACCTGAGTTGTGGAAATCGGACCGTCAAATGGAATGTCTGAAATACATGTTGCAATTGCTGCCCCCAGCATCGCAGTCAATTCCGGACTGCAATCCTGATCCACAGACATAACCAGATTCTCTAATGTTACGTCATTTCTATAATCTTTTGGAAACAGAGGGCGCATTGGCCTGTCAATAACACGACATGTCAGAATCGCATTTTCAGATGCCTTTCCTTCTCTTTTATTAAAGCCTCCCGGAATCTTTCCTACCGCATAAAGTCTTTCATTGTACTCTACACTCAACGGGAAAAAATCAATCCCCTCTCTTGGTTTTTCAGAAGCTGTTGCTGTACAGAGCACCGTAGTATCACCATAGTGCATCAGAACGGCACCATTTGCCTGCTTTGCAACTCTGTCAACATCTACTTGCAGAGTTCTTCCGGCAAGTTCCATTTCAAATTTCTTATACATAGTGTATTCTCCTTTTACATTCAAAGAATTCATACGGCAAGAGTCTCCGAAACTACTAAAAAACACACCCAAATCTCTTGATGTCCTTTTCAGTGGTCTCGGTTATACACTCTTGTCCGCACTCTTCATTATTATATCATAGATAGTTTTTCAGTGCAAGAAACAAAGTAAAATACCAAAAAACAGATACCCATACGGATATCTGTCTTTCGTGAAAAAATTATTTTCTTAATCCAAGTTTCTCAATTAAAGTACGGTATCTTTCGATATCTACTTTCTTCAGGTATGCAAGCAGTCCACGTCTCTGACCAACCATCTTCAGAAGACCTCTCCTTGAGTGGTGATCTTTTGGATTTGCTTTGAAATGATCTGTCAGCTCGTTAATTCTTGCTGTCAGAATAGCAATCTGTACTTCCGGAGATCCTGTATCTCCCTCACTTCTTCCATATTCTGCAATAATAGCCTGTTTCTTGTCTTTTGCGATCATTTGATGATCCTCCTTTAATTATTCTTATAAAACCGCCTGATATTAAGTAATGGTTGGAGTCTTCCAATTACCGAACACCGGCTGAATCCTAACGTAGTATAACACAGTAGATTGTGGATGTAAAGCACTATTTTCCTGACTCTTCTGCCGCACTTTTCTCTGAAACTTTTTCGTCTTCACATTCGCCGAAGTAATTCTTCCCAAACAGAATGTCCTTATCAACCTGTTCTTTCAGCTCTTCTACGGAATGAAACGTAGTTTCCGGACGTTCGAATCCGCAGAACTCGATTTCCGCATATTTCCCATATGCATTCCCGGAATAACCGAAGACATAAACCTCTGTCAAAAGCCGTTTTTCATCAGACACTGTCGGTTTAATCCCGACATTTCCGATTCCATGATAGCAAACTCCATCCAGTTTGACATCACACGCATACACTCCAAAACGCGGCATGATTTTCTTATCGCCCGGAGCCACATTCAATGTAGGAAATCCAAGTGTCCTGCCAAGCTGCTTCCCATGCTCTACTACACCTGCTGTTTTGTAGCGATAACCCAGAAGCTTCTCTGCCAGCTCCACATTTCCTTCCTTTAACGCTTCTTTAATATAAGTACTGCTGATAACACGCTCCTGATACTTCTCTTTTTCTACAATTTCCAAGATATATCCATACTGTTCTGCATATTCCGCCAGCATCTTCACATCTCCGCGTTTCTCATGTCCAAAATGAAAATCCGACCCGACTGCTATGTATGCCGCATGTAATTTCTCTGACAGAATTTCACGGATAAACGCTTCCGCTTCCATCTCACGGATTTCTCTCGTAAATGGGCAGGCAATCAGCGTATCTACCTGTTCTTCCAGATGATGTCTTTTCTCTTCCGGGGTCATCAAAGATTCCCGATTCATATCGAATGCAAAAACAACACTTTCCAAATTTTCCGCAGCTGCACGGGAACGAATACGGTCAATCAACTTCTGATGTCCTCTGTGCAGTCCATCAAACTTTCCAAGTGTTACTGCTGTTCTTTTTGTTCCCTGATATGCACTTAAATCTGTTATATACTGCATGTCTATCCTCTTAACTCTTCCTGATCCAAAAACATTTTTTCAAGTATAAACCGCTTCTTATCTGCATGGTACTGATATACTCCAATAAAATGGTCTGATTCATCATACATCCGTATTTGTTCCCTATCTGAAACCCCTCCTGCATTCTCTGTTTGCAATGCGGGAATTTCATTTCCATTGTATGCCAGTGCCTGTGCTTCTTTTTTCACAATAACCTTCCGATATTCTTCAAACATCCTGTCCAAAGGAATAATCGTCTCTGCCAGATGTCCTCCATCTTTTATTTCCTGAATTTCAGAAAGTTTTAAACTTTCCTGAATTGAAAACCGGCTGACTTGGGTCCGCAGCAAAGATTCCATACACCCACAGCAATTCAGAGCATTTCCGATATCATGACACAAAGTCCGTATATACGTTCCTTTCGAACACTTTACTTCCATCCGGACCCTGGGCAGGGATATTTCCAAAATTCGAATATTGTAAATCATCACTCTGCGGCTTTTCCGCTCTACAATCTTTCCTTCTCTTGCCAGCTCATAGAGTTTTTTCCCATTCACTTTTAAAGCGGAATACATGGGCGGTACCTGGTCATATTCTCCGACAAAACGGAAAATGCAGTCTTTTACCTGCTCCTCCGTGATTCCTTCCGTACTGCATTCTTTCACTGTCTTTCCCGAAATATCCTGGGTATCCGTTTCTTTACCAAGCAGCAGAACAGTCTCATATGTTTTATTTTTATCAGTGAGCATATCACACAGCTTGGTTGCTTTTCCCAGACAGACAGGAAGCACGCCTTCCGCATCCGGGTCCAGCGTGCCTGTATGTCCGATTTTTTTCTGACCCACGATTCCCCGCAATTTTGCAACTACATCATGAGAAGTATATCCTTTTTCTTTATATACATTCAGAATTCCATTTACCATAACAATTCCTGTCTTTCTCTTTATGCTTCTTCCGGCTTTTTCCCGCTCATCTGTAATGTAATCTGTGCCGCAAGATTATTGATGACATCATGCTCAGAACCTTTCATCGTCAGTCCGGCTGCACGTGCATGTCCGCCGCCGCCGAAATACTGCGCCACCTTGCTTACATCAACTGCACCTTTCGAACGCAGGCTGACCTTATATTTCTGTGTGTCGATTTCATGCAGGAACATCGCCACTTCCACACCCTTGGTTAACCGAAGCTGTGAAACAATTCCTTCCAAATCACTGGAAACTGCTTCGAAAAATTCCATTTCTTTTTTAGAAACAACAGAAACAATCGCTTTTTTATCCAGAATCAGCATACTTTCCAGAAGTGCTCTTCCCAAAATCTGATTCTGTACATATGTTTTTTCATAATATGTTTTATCAATAATCTCACTGCCATCAATGCCTTTTCTCAAGAGCTCTGCTGCTGCTTCCATCGTTTCCGGTGCCGTACAGGAATATTGAAACACACCTGTATCGTGCGCAATTCCCATATACAATGCCTCGGCACAGGATTTACTGATTTTCTCCTTGTCCAGCAGCCCGAATACCAATTCTGATGTAGAACTTGCCTCCGGCTTGATATAATTGATTTCCGCAAAGGAATTATTACTCACATGGTGATCAATGCAAAGGGTATGTGCTGCATTTTTAAACAACGGTGCCGAAAATCCAAGCCGCTGTTCATCTCCACAGTCCAGGCAAATAAACAAATCATACTGTTTTCCTTCCGGAATCTCATGTTTTACTTCTTCTGTTCTCTGGATAATAGAGAATGCTTTCGGTATACTCTCCAGATAAAGATCCACTTCTAATTCCGAATAATTCTCTGTCAAATACATGTACAATCCCATACTGGAACCGACGCAGTCGCCATCCGGACGGACATGTCCGCCCAGAGCAACACTTTTCTTTCCTTCTAAAATTTCAGATAAAATGATTGTCATTACTCATCCTCACCTTTTAAATCTCTGGTCAATTCATTGATTTTCTTCGTCATATTGACACCGTATTCAATGGACTGATCCATGATAAAATGAATTTCAGGAGTATTTCGCATATTGATTGTTCTTGCAAGCTCTCGTCTGATATAACCTTCCGCACTCTGAAGCCCTTTGATTGTATCTTCCTGTGCTTTCCGGTCGCCAAGTACACTGATGTATGCCCGGCATGTTTTCAAATCCGGAGCTACTTCCACTGCTACGACAGAGGTCATTGGAGCCACTCTGGGATCCTTAATGCCTCCGCGCAGGATGTTGCTTAACTCTCTTTGAACTTCTGTATTGATTCTTGTATTCTTAATACTGTTCTTTCTCATAGCCGCTCCCTTATTTTCTTTCTACTTCTACCATCTTGTATGCTTCTACAAGGTCGCCTTCTTTGATATCATTATAGTTTTCAAATACAAATCCGCACTCATAACCTGCTCTTACCTCTTTTACGTCATCCTTGAAACGCTTCAGGGATGCCAGCGGTCCATCAAAGATTACAATTCCGTCACGTGTCAGACGTACGGAACAGTTACGCTCAAAAGTACCGTCCTGTACATAAGAACCGGCAATTGTGCCAACTCCGGAAGCCTTAAATGTCTGACGTACTTCCGCATGACCAAGTATTTTTTCTTCATAAACCGGATCCAGCATACCTTTCATCGCTGCCTCTACATCTTCAATTGCATTGTAGATTACTCTATACAGTCTTAAATCAACCCCTTCATGCTCTGCAATTTCTTTTGCAGTCGTATCCGGGCGTACATTAAATCCGATAATAATCGCGTTGGATGCTGATGCCAGAATTACATCGGACTCATTGATTGCACCAACTCCGCCATGAATGATTTTAATGACTACTTCTTCATTGGATAGTTTCAGAAGGCTCTGTTTGATTGCTTCTACTGAACCCTGAACATCTGCTTTTACAACAATATTCAGTTCTTTTAAATTACCTTCCTGAATCTGATTGAACAAATCATCCAGTGACATCTTGGATTTAGTTTCTTCGAGCATCTTCACTCTATGCTGTGAAATAAATGTTTCTGCAAAATGTCTCGCTTCTTTTTCCGTTTCACATCCGACAAATACTTCTCCTGCCTGAGGAACATCATTCAAACCGAGGATTTCTACCGGCTGAGAAGGTCCTGCTACCTTCACACGTCTTCCTTTGTCATCCATCATTGCTCTGACTCTTCCGTGTGCGGAACCTGCTGCAATTGCATCTCCTACATGCAGGGTTCCTTTCTGTACCAATACCGTAGCCACAGAACCTTTTCCCTTATCCAGCTCTGCTTCAATTACAAGACCTCTTGCAGCACGATTTGGATTTGCCTTCAGTTCCATAACCTCAGCAGTCAGAAGTACCATTTCCAAAAGTTCCTGGATTCCTTCTCTTGTATGTGCGGATACCGGAACAAAAATCGTACTTCCGCCCCAGTCTTCCGGAATCAGCTCATGCTCTGTCAGCTCCTGTTTTACTCTTTCGATATTGGCACTTGGTTTATCAATCTTATTGATTGCCACAATAATCTCAATTCCTGCTGCTTTCGCATGATTGATTGCTTCTACAGTCTGAGGCATTACACCGTCATCTGCCGCTACCACAAGAATCGCAATATCCGTAGAACTTGCTCCACGCATACGCATTGCAGTAAATGCTTCATGCCCCGGTGTATCTAAGAACGTGATTTTCTCTCCGTTTACTTCTACAACAGATGCCCCGATATGCTGTGTGATTCCTCCGGCTTCCCGGTCTGTTACGTTGGAATCCCGAATCGCATCCAGGAGTGAAGTTTTTCCATGGTCTACATGCCCCATAACACAGACTACCGGCGGACGTTTTACCATCTTGCTTTCATCTTCTTCATCTTCTTTCAGAAGTTCTTCGATGACATCTACTACTTTTTCTTTCTCACAGAGAACTTCGAATTCCATCGCAATCTCTTCTGCAGTATCGAAATCAATTTCCTGATTTATCGTTACAATTTTACCCTGCATAAACAGTTTTTTCACGATGACAGAAGGTACAATTTTCATCTTATCTGCCAGTTCCTGAATAGTAAGAACTTCCGGAATTACAATCTGTTTGATTTCCTCTTCCTTCTTTACTTCCGGCTTCGGCTGTGGCTTCTGAACTTCTGCTACCTGCTTCTGCTTTCTACCCTTCTTACCTTTATTTTCAAATCCTTCTTCTCTATATTCCTGTTTCTTATAATCTTTTTCTTTATCTTTTACTTTATTACGCTGTGGTTTCTGCTGTTCCACCAGTGGTGCCGGAATTGCATCCCTTCCATTTCTTCTGGAATCCGGACGCTGGTTCGGTCTCTGAGAAGAACGCTGTCCATTCTGTGCATTATTTGCTCTTTGTCCCTGATTTCTGTTTCCTGCCGGACGGTCCTGGCGCTGCTCCTGAGCATTTACCGGACGATGATTTCCTTCTGCCGGACGACGGTTTCCCTGTCCTGCCGGTCTTGCCTGGCGGTCCTGACGTTGTCCCTGACCGTTTGCCGGACGCTGTCCTTGATTTCTATTTCCCAAAGGACGTTCTGAACGCTGCCCCTGACCGTTTGCCGGACGCTGTCCTCCCGGACGACGGTTTCCGTTCTTTGAATTCTGTGGACGGAATACCTGCACAATATTTTTCTTTTTCTGTGTTCCTTCTGAAGCACCTGCATCTTTTCCTGCCTCAGAACCTTTCTCTTTTGAACCACGGATTTCGGATACCACCTCATCTGGCAGAGAACTCATGTGACTTTTCACTTCCACATTTTTCTTTGCCAGAATATCCATCAGCTCTTTATTTTCCATTCCCAGCTCTTTTGCTAATTCATGCACTCTCAATTTTGTCATATATAACTACCTCCTCTATGCAATCGTATTATTATCCGCTTCTAATTGTTTTCGAATTCCTTTTGCAAATCCTTCGTCCAATATCGCCAAAGATGCCCGGAATTCTTTGCCTATTGCATGCCCTAAGGTATCTTTATCTCCGTAAAAATAAATTGGAACTTCATAAAACTCACACATATCCCGGAATTTTTTCCTGGTATTATCCGAAGCATCTTCCGCTACTATTACAAGTGCTGCCCGCCCGGACTTTACCTCACCTTCCGTCATAAACTCGCCGCTTGCACATTTTCCTGCTTTCTGAGCCAGCCCAATCAGGGACAGTATCTTATTCTGTTTCAAATTGCTCCATCTCCTTTTCCAGCCGTTCATAGACGTCTTTTGGGATTGCCTGTTTAAAGGATCTTTCCAGACCTTTGTTCTTTACTGCTTTTTCCAGACATTCTCTGGAGAAACAAAGATAAGCGCCGCGGCCATTTTTTCTGCCTGTTGCATCCAGGATGATTTCTTCATCCTCTGTCCGCAAAACTCTCAGCAGTTCCTTTTTCATTTTCATCTCTCCGCACCCTACGCATTTACGCATCGGAATTTTCTTTTTACTGTTCAAATACCTCACCTCTCAAAGGGTCTATTCTGTTATCTCTTCGTAACGTTCCTCATATTCGTCTTCCATTCCAGACATCTGTTCCATATAATCTTCCGGAAGCTCTCCCGACTCAATTGCCTGCGTCTCGCTCTTGATGTCGAT
>CASERA010000032.1 GCA_949290175.1 uncultured Ruminococcus sp. | reverse complement strand
TCCAGCGTCTCTAAAATACTGTCTTTCATATCATCCTGATAGGACTTGCCGCTTCCTGCTTCCTGAGCCCACATTGTATCTGCATCCTGTCCCAGCATAGATGCATAATAAGTCTCATACTGAGCCTGCTGCATTCTTGCATAAAAATTGGCTACTCCATAAGAAATTTCATCTTCGCCTACCGTTGCAACAACAGCATCATTATCTGCTGCTCTGCTGCATCCTGCCAGGGAAACTGCCGCCAGCATTCCTGCTGCTGCAGCTATCATACATCTTTTCCTAAATCTTCTCATAAGATCCTCCTCTAAATGTATCTAATTTCTTTATTATACCTTGTTTTTCTTACTCTAACAAGTTCTTTATATCATTTAACAGCTTTTTCACAAGCTCCAGAATATCCTCATCTTTTTCCTTTCCGCTTCTTCCTTTTTTCTGATAAATGAAATATGGCGGTGTCTCAGTTTTGAACGTCAGATTGCCTCGATACTGCTGAATCAGCCCTGGAATTTTCTGCGGCTGTACTCTGGCTTTTTCATACATGGCAAACCGGTACTGGTCCCCTTTTTGCTCTACTGCCGTCACATATGCTGAATGAGCAAGAGCCTTCAAACCGGCAATCTTCAGCAACTGCTGTACTTTTTTAGGAATATCACCAAAACGGTCTATCAATTCCTCTACCATGTCATCCATCTCTTCTTCACTCTCAATACTTGCAATCCGCTTATAAATATCCAGTTTCTGGTATTCATTGGAAATATAAGAATTTGGTATATATGCATCGATATTCAGATCAATTGTAGTCGTATAAATTTCTTCCTCTGTTCCACCTTTTAACTGCTTTACTGCCTCATTAAGCATTTTGCAGTATAAATCATAACCAACGGCTTCCATATGTCCATGCTGTTCTGCTCCCAGCAGATTTCCGGCTCCCCGGATTTCCAAATCGCGCATTGCAATTTTAAATCCGGAGCCTAAATCGGTAAACTCCCGGATTGCCGCAAGACGTTTTTCTGCCACTTCTTTGAGTAATTTATCTCTCCTGTATAAGAGAAACGCATATGCCATCCGGCTGGAACGTCCGACGCGCCCTCTCAGCTGATACATCTGCGACAGCCCCAGACGATCTGCATCATGAATAATCATAGTATTTGCATTTGAAATATCCAGCCCTGTTTCAATAATGGTTGTTGACACCAGAACATCAATTTCTCCGTTGATAAAATCATACATAATATTTTCCAGCTGATGCTCCGGCATCTGTCCATGTGCAAATGCTACATTGGCTTCCGGAACAAGCTTCTGCACATGCCCCGCTACATCTGCAATATCACTGACACGGTTGTAGACATAATATACCTGTCCCCCTCTGTCCAATTCTCTCTGAATTGCCTCCCGTACCATTTCATCATTGTACTCCATGACATAGGTCTGAATCGGCATACGATCCATCGGTGCCTCTTCCAGAACGCTCATATCCCGGATTCCAATCAGGCTCATATGCAGCGTTCTTGGAATCGGTGTTGCAGTCAAAGTCAGTACATCTACATTTTCCCGCAATTTTTTGATTTTCTCTTTATGTGCCACTCCAAACCGCTGCTCTTCATCAATGACCAGAAGTCCAAGATCTTTAAACTGCACATCTTTGGATAAGACTCTGTGCGTTCCGATGATAATATCCACTAAACCTTTTTTGAGGTCTTCCACCGTCTTTTTCTGTTGTGTCGGTGTTCGGAAACGACAGAGCAGATCTACACGCACCGGAAATTCTTTCATCCTCTGTACAAATGTATTGTAATGCTGCTGTGCCAAAATGGTTGTAGGAACCAGATATACGACCTGCTTTCCTTCCTGAACTGCCTTAAAAGCTGCTCGAATTGCAATTTCAGTTTTTCCATATCCTACATCGCCGCAAATCAGACGGTCCATAATCTTTTTACTTTCCATATCCCGTTTTGTATCTGCAATCGCCTGCAGCTGATCATCGGTTTCTTCAAATGGGAACATTTCTTCAAATTCTCTCTGCCATACCGTATCCGGCTCATACTGATATCCGTCAGATTCCTGCCTTGCCGCATACAACTTCACAAGATCTTTTGCAATTTCTCTGACTGCACCCCGTACCTGACTCTTCGTTTTTGCCCACTGACCGCTTCCCAGTTTATTCAGTTTCGGTTTCTTTGCATCCGCTCCGGCATATTTCTGAATCAAATCCAGCTGAGTCGCCAGAATATACAGGGTTCCACCACCGGCATACGAAATCTTCATGTAATCTTTCGTAATCTTGTCGACTTCTATTTTTTCGATTCCCTGATAAATTCCCACACCATGGTTTTCATGCACAACATAATCACCAGGCTTTAACTCGGAGAAGCTATGGATTTTCTGACCTTCATAAACTGTTTTCCGTTTCCTTTTTTTCTGTCTTCCGAAGATGTCCGTCTCTGATATGACCATGAATTTCAACATTGGATATTCATAACCCTGACTTACATGGCCGTATGACACCATAATCTCCCCCGGCTGTACCATGCGCTCCATGTCATCACTGTAAAAACTACTTAAATCATAATCTCTTAAATCTTCTGCAAGACGTTTTGCCCTGGTTCTGGAACCGGACAACAGGATCACCCGATAACCATTTCGTTTCAGTCTTTTCAAATCTCTTGTCAACATTTCAAAACTATTGTTGTAGGGATTCGCACCTTTCGTCTGAATCTGAAACAGATCCCGGACTTTAAAGCCTTTGCATTTAATTTCCAATGCGGTAAATCCGATTCCATAAAACTGATTTATGTTCTCCAGAATCTGCTGCACAGGATAGACTGTCAGATGCTGTTCTACTTCCATCCCTGCTTCTTCCCTCTTTTTGCTGCTGCTTAAATATTCGGATTCCACTTCATCTGCCCGTTCTAAAAGCCTCATTGGTTCATCCAGAAGAAGAAGGGACTCTTCTTTTGGAAAATATTCCAGAAAAGATAACTTCGCTTCCGCGTCAATTTCTACTGCCGGATAAATTTCCACTTTTTCCAGATTCTCAATGGAACGCTGACTGTCCACATCGAACGTACGAAGAGAATCCACCTCATCTCCCCACAGCTCAATTCGTACGGGAACATCTTCTGTCAACGGAAAAATATCCAAAATTCCTCCACGAACAGCAAACTGCCCGGGTCCTTCGATCTGTACTTCCCTCTCATACCCCAGAAAAGACAGCTGTTTTTGCAGTTCTGTAAAATCTACTGTATCTCCTGCTGTGAGATGAATCTTTTGAGCTCTGACAGTATCCAGCGGCGGCAGACCATCCAAAAACGCATCTATCGTTGTTATGACTGCCGTCTCCTTTCCTTCTTTTTCTATCAGGTCCCGGACAACCTCCATCCGCTGTTTCATTAAATAATTTCCTTTGATATCCGCATGATAAAAAAGCAAATCTCTCGCAGGATAAAAGAGAACTTCCTGATCTAAGAAGCGATATTCCTC
>CASERA010000031.1 GCA_949290175.1 uncultured Ruminococcus sp. | reverse complement strand
CATTTAAGAAAGAACCGAAGAAAATCTGGAATTATATCAAAGCCAATATCAAAGAAGAACCGGAAGGAGAGCGGGCAAGTGTCATTACAACCCCGGCTGCATGCCTGAAACTTCACATAGCAAGCAGACGTTCTCAGCGTATTCTTTTTGTGGCAGTGGCAAGAACTCTTGGAGTTCCTGCCCGTTTGAATCCGCATGACGGAAATATGGAATATTATGTGGAAGGAAACTTTGTTCCGGTAGAGCCGGAAACAGAGAAAAACTGTAGATTGAGTCTGTATGAAGAGGGACAGACCAACTGGAAATATTTCCAGAACTGGAGTATTGCCCGTTTGACAAATGGCAGATATGTTTCATTAAAGCTAAACGAAGCAAAATGGGAAGGTGGTAAACTGAATCTGTCACTGGAGCCGGGAAGATACCGCATCTTAACTTCGAATCGCCTTCCGAACGGAAATATCTTTGCAAACCAGTATGAGTTTGTATTGAAGGCAGGAGAAGAAAAAGAAGTTTCTATGCAGCTTCGTAAAGCAGATCTTTCAGATATGCTGGAGAATCTTGCAATTCCTGAATTTGAACTTCGAAATGAAGCAGGAGAAGCTGTGAAAGCATCTAAGCTGACAGAAAACGGAAAGCATATTATGATGTTCCTGGAAGAAGGAAAAGAGCCAACAGAGCATATTTTGAATGAGATGCTGGAACAGGAAAAAGAGTTTGCATCCTATGCAGACCGTATTCTATTTGTAATCCGCAGTAAGGAAGCAAAATCAGACAGAACGGTTTCGAAAGCTTTAAAGGCATTTCCGGGTGTAGAAATCTATTACGATGATTTTACCGAAAATGTAAATATGCTTGGAAGACGGATGTATGTTGATCATGAAAAACTTCCGCTTATTATTGTAACGAATGGGATGCTGAATGGTATTTATGCAACAAGTGGATATAATGTCGGAACGGGGGATATGCTGCTTCGTTTATTAGACGAATAAGAAAACCGCAGGACTTATCGAATGATTGATAGTCCTGCGGTTTTTTGTACAAAAAATAAGACGATGAAAATATTTACGTAAAAATATATGTAAAATTGTATATATCATACAGTAAATATGCTGAAATTTGTGGTTTGTACAAATAGAGTATTGTATAAAATGATGATATAATACTTAAATACGTAAACGTTTACGGGCTTGAAAAGCTGAGGGGGAGACAAATGAGAAAGAAACAGGTAACGATTAAAGATATTGCCAGGGAATCGGGGTTTTCCATTGCATCGGTATCAAGAGCATTGAATGGAACGGAAGGTATCAGTCCCGAAAATAGGAAGAAGATACTGGAAGTTTGCGAGCATTTTGCCTATACGCCAAATGGTCTGGCACGGAGTCTTGTGAAACGCCTGACTCAAACTTTGGGGATTATTATGCCAGATATTATGAGCCCTTTTTACTCGGAACTTATGGTGAAAGCATCTGATGCAGCACATAAAAGAGGATATCGGGTGCTGCTGTGCAACAGCTTTCGTGAATTGAAGTCAGAAGAGCAGTATTTGAAACTTTTGGTAGAAAATCAAGTAGAGGGAATTCTTATTTTCCCGGTAGGGAAAATGAGCGAAGCAAGTATCATGAAGTACATACGTAATGTACCCATTGTTTCCTTAAATGAAATGACGGAGCAGAGCGGGATTCCCTATGTGTGTGCCGATGAGGAGTGTGCGGGAAGAATTGCAACAGAACATTTGATATTTAAGGGATGTCGGAATTTAATGTTTGTGGGATTTAAACCAGAGCGTCTTGCACATCGATATCGGGCTGCCAGTTTTTTAAAAACGGCAAGGGAGAAGCACATTCCAGCACGGGTCTATGAGTGTGGTACTGATTTCAGGACTAGTTTTGAGAGAGGATATGACCATTTCAGACAATTTCTAATAAGCGGAGAGGCAATGCCGGATGGAATTGTGGCGGCAAGCGATGATACGGCAAATGGAATCGTGAAAGCATGTAAGGAATACGGAAAACGGATTCCAAAAGATTTTTCGTTGATAGGATTTGATAATATTTCGGCGGAACTTCCATATATTGAGTTGACAACCGTAGCAGTATCACATGAAGTACAGATGGAGACGGCAGTAAATCTACTGTTGGAAATGATAGGAGGGAGCCATCTTACCGGTCACCAGTCCAGAATCAAGTTAGAGCCAAAGCTGGTGGAACGGTGCTCTTGTAAAGGAGCGTAGGGAAAGGAGAGGAAATATGCAGTTAGATATGAAAACAGGGGAGCCAGGCAGCAGAAAAGAATTTTCCAGAAAGCGGCGCCTGATGAATGAATTACAAAGTGTGATAAAAAATCCATATAACGTTATGGTAGTGATTTCCGTGGTGTTTATGATTTACCTTATACTGATTCCTTTGGGGCAGATGATTATACAGACATTTACGCTTGCTGAAGCTGATGCTATGAGGGTCGAAGCTGGAAGAGAAGGAATATTTACACTCTATTATTGGAAACGAGTACTGGCCAGCAGTATTTCTCAAAAAATGCTCTGGACACCTTTGAAGAACTCACTTTTAATTGCTGTATGTACGGCAGTGTTTGGAATTACGCTGGGTTCGCTCCTTGCCTGGTTGATGGTTAGAAGCGATTTGCCGTGTAAAAAGTTTTTTGCCTTGGCATTTATCATCCCTTATATGATACCCTCCTGGTGCAAATCAATGGCGTGGCTGACAGTATTTAAAAATGACAGAGTAGGAGGTGCTCCCGGACTTTTGGGATACCTGGGAATTCAGACTCCGGACTGGCTTGCGTATGGTCCCTTTGCTATAACGACGGTTCTGGTAATTCATTATTACGCGTATGCGTATCTTCTGGTATCTTCAGCCTTAAGTTCGATTAACTCTGAACTGGAAGAAATGGGAGAGATTCTTGGAGCAAGTAAAGCAAAAATACTGACGAAAATTACTTTCCCGCTGGTAATGCCGGCAATTCTTTCAGCAGTGATCATGACCTTTTCTAAGGCAATGGGAACCTTTGGTGTGCCCTCTGTACTGGGGCTTAAAATCGGATATTACACGGTATCAACAACCATGTATAACTCAATCCAGAACGGACAGGATAGAGTTGCCTTTGTTATTTCATTGATTTTGATTGCTATTGCGTCATTTAGTGTATTCTTGAATCAGAAAGCAATCGGCTCCCGGAAATCTTACAGTACGATCGGAGGTAAGGGAGGACGTAGTAATCCTATCCGTCTGGGTAAATGGAAACCCGTGATTGTGGGAATTTTAATTGTATTCATCGCAGTGGCAGTGGTATTCCCAGTGCTGATTCTTCTGTATCAGTCCTTCATGCTGGAGCCGGGTAATTACAGTCTGGATAACTTTACACTTCATTATTGGATTGGAGACTCTGTTTCTACGATTGATCAAGGTGAACCGGGAATCTTTAAGAATCCGCAGTTTATGAAGTATGTTGGAAATACATTTAAACTGGTAGTGCTCACATCATTGTTTGCAACAGTTCTCGGTCAGCTGATTGGATACATAAATTCAAGAGGACGAAAGTTGTTTTCAGGAAAACTGGTGGAACAGCTTGTATTTATTCCATATCTGATACCATCGATTGCTTTTGGGGCTATGTATCTTTCACTGTTTGCGACGGCAAAGAAGATAGAGCTGTTTGGATATCGGATTACGCTGGTACCGTCGCTATACGGAACCTTTGCACTGTTGGTTCTGATTGCAGTTGTAAAAAATATGCCTTTTGCTTCCAGAGCAGGTACTTCTAATATGCTGCAAATCAGCACGGAGTTGGAGGAGGCAGCTCAAGTGGAAAAAGCGGGATTCTTTAAGAGATTTTTTAAGATTGTATTCCCACTTTCGAAAGGTGGTATGGTCAGCGGTTTTATGCTGGTATTTATCAGTATTATGAAAGAGTTAGACTTGATTGTTATACTGATGACGCCTTCGCAGCAGACTCTGCCATATATGGCTTATGCATACTCGTCAGAGAACCTGATACAGCTTTCAAGTGCCGTAACTATCGTTATGTTTGTGCTGGTATTCTTCGTCTATTGGTTTGCAAACACCTTTACAGACGCAGATATTACCAAGGGCTTCTAATGCAGCAATAGAAGGAGAAAGAAAATGAGCAGAATAGAACTAAAGGATATTAATAAATATTATGGAAAAAATCATGTGCTAAAAGATATTAATCTGGTTATCGAGGATGGAGAATTTATGACACTTCTGGGACCTTCCGGATGCGGAAAAACCACAACTTTAAGGGTAATTGCCGGATTGGAAAAGCCACAGGAAGGCTATATGTACATGGGAGGAAAAGAAGTCGTCAATGCCCCGGAAAAGTTTTATGAAGACCCTGGAAAACGTAATCTGAATCTGGTATTCCAGTCTTATGCCCTGTGGCCTCATATGACAGTGTTTGATAATGTTGCTTTCGGTCTCGAGGTAGCGAAAGTACCGAAGACCCAAATAAAGGAAAAAGTAATAAATGCTTTGAAACGTATGCGAATTGAGCAGTTCGTAGATCGGTATCCGTCAGAACTCTCCGGAGGACAACAGCAGCGTGTAGCAATTGCAAGAGCAATCGTATCGGAGCCGGAAGTGCTGCTCCTGGATGAGCCATTATCTAACCTGGATGCAAAGCTGCGTATTGAAATGAGAAGTGAAATTAAGCGTCTTCATCAGGAATTGGGAACAACTATTATTTATGTAACTCATGACCAGACAGAAGCACTTACTATGTCTACGCGGATTGCCATTTTCTTTGAAGGTAATTTGGAGCAGGTGGCACCACCAATGGAATTGTATCAGAATCCGGTTTCTTTGCGGGTAGCAGACTTCGTGGGAAATCCAAAGGTAAACTTTATTCCGGGTACGGTTCAGATGGAAAAAGGAATTATGAAAGCAGATTCCGTTCTCGGACATATGGAATTTGGAGAAAACCTTTGGACAGAGGAAGCCCCACAATCAGGAAAGTTTGAAGCCATTTTAGGAGTCAGACCAGAATTGGTGGAAATATCCAGAAATACTATTGAGGGAGGAATTGAGGCTCAGGTATATTCTGTCATGCCTGCCGGTTCAGAAACTACGGTATATCTCCAGGTAGGAAATGAACGGATTCTGGCAAAGCAAAACGGGCTGAAGCAGTATAATCCGGATGAGAATGTATGGTTAAAAATTGATCCGGACAGGATTAATGTTTTCAATAAGGAAAGCGGAAGATTAGTGAAACTTGCAGTTATGGATACAGATTAATCTGCAGAAAATGTAATTGAGAGAAAAGGAGAAGAAAAATGAGAAAAAGGGGAAAACGTATTGCAGCAGTGCTAATGTCATGTGTGATGGCGGCAATGCCTTTGGCAGGATGTGAAAAAATAGAGGATGAGCCATCTTCCAAAGCAGATACACAGGAAAGCTCGACAACATCTGAAGAACAGTGGGCAATCGATGCAGGATTATATGAGGATGAAAGTTCTGAAGAACTTTACAAGAAAGCTCTGGAAGAGGAGGATGGAAAGGTTGTTATCTACTCTATCTCCAGCCGTATGGCAAAGGTAAAGGCAAGTTTTGAGGAAGATTATCCGGGAATGACTTTGGAGGTATATGATATCAACGCGAATGACATGTCTACGAAACTTTCCACAGAATATGAGTCAGGAATTCGTACAGCGGACGTGATTCACGCGAAAGAGCAGACAGGTGACTATAAGATTAACTTTTTTGACAAAGGAATTCTTCATAATTATCAGCCGGAATCTATTTTCGGAAATGTAGACGAAGAATACTTACAGGATATGACTCCGCTTTATTTTGAGACAGACTGGTGGTTCTATAACGCGGGAGTATATAGTGAAACACCGATTACTAACTGGTGGGATGTGACAAAACCGGAGTGGAAAGGTAAGTTTGTATTACAGAATCCAATTGGTACAGTAAGTTATATGGCACTTTTTACAACGATGGTAGAACATGCGGATGAGATGGAAGAGTCATATAAGGAATGCTACGGAGAGGACATTGTATTGTCTGATGAAGAGCCAACGGCAGCACATGCATGGATAAAGCGTGTTCTGGAAAATGATCCGGTTATTTTTGACTCAAATAATGAGGTCATTCAGTCCGTAGGAGAAGGTAGCGAGTCTGGGCTCATCGGATATACTCCTTCATCTAAATACCGTGAGAAGGCAGATAAGGGTTGGAATATTGAGTCAGATCCGATGCAAATGTCCCCTGCCTCAGGTGTGGCATTTATGAACTTTGTTGCAGTGGTAAATGAAGCACCTCATCCGAATGGAGCGAAGCTGCTGATTCGTTATCTCCTGGGGGATGAAGATGGAAATGGAAATGGAATTCAGCCATTTAATACTATCGGCGGCTGGCCGGTACGTCCCGAAACAACTCCAGCGGAGGGAAATATAACATTTGAAGATATGAAACTTTGGATGCTCAATTATGATTATGTTTATGAAAATCTTCAGGATGTACAGGATTACTGGTACCAGTATCGCTAATCAATAAAAATACGATAGAACAGTTAATATGGAGAGCCGCATGTGGAATTGCGGCTCTCTAAGCTATTAATTTTGACACTGAAAACCCCCGTATTTACTGGGGTTGTAAGGGGTTAGTACTTTTTTTAAGATTGAATTTTGTAAGCTTTTCACAAAAAACTGCAATTTAGGAAATGTATATGGACAATCAAAGAAAGTACGTTTATAATACAATTCACACAGCAGATATTTCTAATGCTGTAACAGTCAGACAAGATTCACAGGTCTGCTATATCTAAAGGTTGGAGATGAGTCCGGCCATCATTTATTTTATTCAAGCTGTACATCGCAGCGATTTTTCAATTTTGTAGTTATGACAAAATTAAAAGAACAGGAGGGATAGGTTGCATCATAAAAATTTTGTTATCTGTGACGAGGAATCCGATTATGCCAGGAATTTAATGCAGAGGATAGGGGAAAGAAAAGAACTGGGTTTTCAGATGCATATGTTCCAGAGATTGGATCAGCTGGAAAAGTTTGCAGAGCAGAAGCCAATTCAGATTATGCTGATAGGTGAGGATTATCCCCGGGAGCGTCGGATGGCGATTCCTGCAAAAGAATGTTTTATACTAGTGAAGGAGTTGGGAAGAGCGTTGCCGGAAGAACAGGAAATCTATAAATATCAGTCGGTGGATAAAATTCTGACACAGATTTTAGAAATTTCTTTAAAAGATGACAGGGTACCTGTAAAGCCATTGAAGAAAGAAGAGGGAAGACTGGTTGGTGTGTATTCTCCCATTCACCGTATTGGCAAAACAAAGTATGCCCTGGAGCTGGGAAAAGAGTTAGCCGCCAAAGGCCCTGTATTGTATTTGAATTTGGAGGAATACTCCGGGGGCGAATACTATTTTCCAGAGCATCAGGAGCAGAATCTGGCAGATTTGTTGTATTATGCAAGACAGGACGTGGGCAGTCTGGGACTGCGTATCAGCATGATGGCAGGGAGAAATGGGAATCTGGATTATATTCTCCCAATACCGGTTGTCCAGGATTTAAAGGCAGTAAAAGAAGAGGAATGGCTCCAGTTATTTCAGCAAATTCTGGAAAAATGTATTTATGAAGTACTGATTTTAGACTTGGGAGACAGTGTAGACGGCCTGTTTCGTATATTAGAGCGGTGTGACATGGTTTATACCCCGTATATCGAAGAGCCTGCTGCAAAAGCGAAGCTTATGCAGTATACAGAAAATCTCAGGAAGATGGGATATGATACAATCCTGGAGCATACTGTTCAAAAACCAGTGAGAACAAGAAACGGCGGTACGGTGATATGAGAAAAACAGAACAGTTGTATGAACGGGTTATAGAGAAAATGGACATGACCTGTGAAATGGAAGATACAGAACTTCAGGAGTTGATTCATGAGGTCTTGGAAGAAGCGAATACACAGGAGTATGTCCCTTTGCAGGAGAAAATCAGACTTAGTAAAGAATTGTTTAATGCTTTTCGAAAGTTGAATATTCTTCAGGAACTAATTGAAGATGAATCCATTACAGAAATTATGATTAACGGAACAGACAATATCTTTTTAGAAAAAGAAGGAAAGATTTTTCAGTCAGACAGACGTTTTGTATCAGTGACGAAGCTGGAGGATGTAATCCAGCAGATTGCAGCCGGTGCCAATCGATATGTGAATGAAGCCTCTCCAATTGTAGATGCCCGTTTGGAAGATGGATCACGTGTCAATGTTGTACTACGCCCGGTAGCATTGAACGGGCCGATTATGACAATCCGTAAGTTTCCAAAAGAAGTGGTAACGATGGAACAGTTGATTCAATGGGGAAGTATCAGCAGGGAAGCAGTAGAATTCCTAAAAATGCTTGTAATAGCAAAATATAATATCTTCGTCAGCGGAGGAACAGGCTCCGGTAAAACGACATTTCTGAATGCATTATCTGATTATATTCCAAAAGATGAACGAATTATCACAATTGAAGACAATGCGGAACTTCAAATTAAAGGTGTACCCAATCTGGTACGGCTTGAAGCCCGCAATGCAAATCTGGAAGGGGAAGGTGCAGTAACAATCCGGGATTTGATTAAGTCAGCATTACGGATGCGGCCGGACAGAATTATCGTGGGAGAAGTCAGAGGAGATGAAACTGTCGATATGATTTCATCTGCAATGCTGAATGGACACAGTGGTTCTATGTCCACGGGTCATGCAAATAATCCGGGGGATATGCTGTATCGTCTGCAAACGATGATGCTGATGGGAATCGATTTGCCTCTGACTGCAATTCAACAACAGGTGGCATCGGCTTTGGATATTATTATACATCTTGGAAGACTTAGGGACAAAAGCAGAAAGGTATTAGAGATAACAGAAGTACTGGGGTGTGAAGAAGGAAAAATTCAGCTTCAGACATTGTATAAATTTCAGGAGGAGGGCATGGAAAGTGGAAAAATTAAAGGAGTTCTTATGAAGGAGGCAAAGCTTGTTCAAAGAGACAAGCTGTTGGCAGCAGGATATTCGGATGAAGGAGTATGGGGCAGCGGTGGTGAAAGGAATACTTCTGATGACGCTGACAGGCTATCTGTTTTATGACCACTGGGCAGCGTGCTTTTTGGGGATTCCCGGTTTGTTTTTTTATATGAAAAGCTGGCGGAAGGAACGCCTGAAGAAGAAAGAAGCAGAATTCAGAGAGCAGTTTCGTGAAAGTATACAGATGATGTCAGCGGCGTTGAATGTAGGATATTCTGTGGAAAATGCGATTCGGGAAACCTGGAAAGACCTGCGTCTGCTGTATGGAAAGAAAGCCAGAATTTTAAAAGAATATGAAAAAATGATTCATCAGTTAGAAGTGAATATGACGGCAGAGGAGGTTATGAAGCAGTTTGCGGACCGGGTGCAGTCAGAAGATGTGGAAAATTTCGTGACTGTATTTGCGGCGGCAAAACGGCTGGGAGGAGACAGTATTGCAATTATACGGCATGCAGCGGAAACGATTGGAGAAAAAATAGAGGTGGAGCGGGAAATACAGACCATTCTTGCCTCAAAAAAGCTGGAGTTTAAAATTATGTGTGCCATTCCTTTCGTAATTATCCTCTATATGAGAAGTTCATTTCCCGAATTCATGGAAGTTTTGTATCGAAATGTGGCAGGAGCAGTTTTTATGACAATTTGCTTAGGTGTTTATCTGATGGCATATCGTATTGGAAAGAAGATGACACAGATAGAGGTCTAGTATACGAATGGAAATACGGAGCAAAAAATAAGTAAAAGGTGTGAAAGGATAAGGATATGAAGAAATGGAAAAAGGTTTATATCAGAGCAGCAACCGTATTGGCAGCCGCTGCGGTATTATCAGTTGCAGTATACCTCTCAGACAATCTCCGTAAAATCCCTGAAAATGAAAAAGGTGAAAGTATTTTAAAGCGAAATGAGTACGGAGGTGGAAGCAAAAGTGAGGAGCTGATTGTGCAGACTGAATTGGGAGCTGCTAAGATTGTGACAGATATTGGTGAGCAAAGATACACACAGAATGAACTAAAAGAGGTTTTTAGTGAGGCAGGAAAGAAGCTGGAAACAATAATATTAGGAGAAAATACCAGACTCGAAGAGATACGCAGTAATTTGAATCTGGTAGGGGAAATTCCTGATACAGGAATCGAAGTCTCCTGGGAATTGAGCAATTATGAAGTTATGAATATTCTGGGAGAGCTTCAGACAGAGTATTTGAAAGAAGAAGGAACGCTTGTTGAGCTAAAAGCCTTGCTTTCCTATGGGGAGGAACAAGCACAGCACCAATTTTATGTGAAGGTATTTCCACCAGAACTGAATGATTCTGAGCGGCTGATTCAGAAACTGAAGAAAAATGTGGAAAAGGCAGATGCTAAAACACAGGAGGAAGAATATCTGGTGCTTCCTTCTGAAATCGATGGAATACAACTTACGTGGGTGTATATGAAAGATATGAGAGGGGCGGGACTTTTTATTTTAGGGATTCTGGCAGCAGGGCTGGTATTTGCACTGGAAAGGCAGAATGAGATTGATACAAAGAAAGAACGGGAAAGAGGGCTGGCACAGGAATATCCACAGTTTATTAATACGTTTACACTATATCTGGGAGCAGGAATGCCTGCGAGAAGAGCATGGATTCAAATGGCGGCATCTTATGAAAAACAGGAAAAATTCAGGTATGCATATGAAGAAATGGCATATGCAATGCATGAAATGCACAGCGGGGTCCCGGAAAGTGTGTGCTATGAACATTTTGGGCGGCGGTGTGGGATTTCCCCCTATCGAAAGTTTGGGGTTTTATTGTCACAGAATCTGAAAAAGGGAACAAAAGGGCTGTCAGAGATTTTACAGAAAGAAGCGGCAGGAGCATTTGAAGAGCGGAAAAGTATGGCAAGAAAACTAGGGGAAGAGACAGGAACAAAACTGCTGGGACCAATGTTTTTGATGCTGGCAGTTGTTCTGATGATAATTGTAGTACCGGCATTTTTTACAATTCAGATCTAGAGTATTTAGGTGGTGGGTACACGAAAATAGTGTTGTCGGTATGGGTGGAAGAAAGGAGAAAATGATGAAAAAAATACGAGAGGAATTAGAGTACAGAATTCAGAGATTTACACTAGAGATGCAGGCAGAAACAGGATTATCTGTTGTGGAAATGATTTTAATACTGGTCGTGATTATTGCATTAGTTCTGATTTTTAAGACACAGCTCATTAGTTTGGTGAACACAATCTTTGATAAAATTACAAGTGAAAGTGCAGGAATTTGAAGTGAAGAAAGGAGAGATTACCGTATTTTTAAGCCTGGTATTTGTTCTTCTGGTGTCTTTTATTACAGCAATGCTGGAAAGTACGGTAATTCAAGTTTCTAAAAATCAGAAACGCCTGGATGCAGATCAGGCAATATATTCTATTTTTGGAGAATATCAAAAAGAATTAATGGATGAATACGGAATTTTTGCAATTGAGGGTAGTTATGAAAGCGGAGTATTTGAGGAATGCAGACTGACAGACCGGATGCATTATTATGGGTCATCTGGAATTGAGCACGAAATCACAGGGATTCAGTTTCTTACAGATTCGCAAGGACAAGTTTTCCGTGAGGCAGTGATCCAGTATATGGAGGATACATATGGGATTTCCATGGTAAAGGACTTGACCGGAATGGTATCTCAATGGGAAGAACAGGAAATCCAGGGAAAAGATGCAGAAAATGAGGAAAAACAGATTTTTGATAATTTAGATGAAGTGTTGGATGAAAATGAAAGTTTGCTTCCTGCCCAGAGTAACCCTCTTCCTCATATGGAAGAATTAAAAAAATCCGGTATTTTGAATCTGGTACTTCCAAAAGAAAAATCAATATCGGGAAGGCGCATTCGATTGGAAGATCAGGTGTCCGGGCGTTCGTGCCGGACAGGACGGGGGAGCTTTCCTGTCAGGACAGATATGGATGAAGTTACGGGAAAGCTGTTGTTTAATGAATATATACTGGATAAATTCGGAAATGCAGTCTGGGAAAAAGATGGAAACAGACCACTTTCCTATGAAGTAGAATACATTTTAGAAGGTGCTGAAAGTGATATGGAAAATCTGGAAGCGGTTTTGAAGAAAATCCTTTTGATACGGACAGGATTGAATTATGTTTATCTTTTGACAGATGCGGCAAAACAGGCAGAAGCGGAAACATTGGCGCTGACATTGACTTCCGCTATTGGGGTTCCTGTTATATCAGGGCTGGTAAAACAGGCGTTGCTTGCGGGATGGGCTTTCGGAGAGGGAATTATGGATCTTCGGACATTGATGGCAGGAAAGAGAACAGCATTGATAAAAAATGCAGCAAACTGGCAGTTGGAATTATCTTCGCTATTAAAACTGGGTACAAATGAAGATAATCAGGAAACCTGTGATATAGAAGGCGGAATAGATTATAAAGCATATTTGCGGATTCTGCTCTTTCTGGAAAACAGTGTGCACGTATCGATGCGGGCAATGGATCGGATGGAACAGAATCTCAATTATGAAAAGGGGCTGGATTTTTTCAGAGCCGATGCTTGTGTGACAAAGATTAGGATACAAAACCGGGCAGTGATACGCAACGGTCTGACATATGAATTTCCACTGTATTTTGGGTATGAATAAAAGAAAGTTTTAATTTAGCAATGCTTCTGAGTCCGATACAGATGTCCTTGTCTCCTGCCGAATCGTCCCCTCTGGCAGAAATACTCATAAATATTTAGAAAGGAAAAATGATGACACAATCAAATACAAAACAATCCAATGACAATTCAAGAAGGACATCTGTATCGGGCTCAAAAGCGAGTATGACAATTGAAGCAGCTCTTACAATTCCTGTTTTCTTTTTTGCAGTATTGAGTCTGGTTTATCTTATGGAAGTACAGGCGATACGGACAACGATTCATGCTGCAGCTTTGAATGCGGCAAAAATATGCACAGAAGATACAGCAGTGGTATCGATTCTGAATCCAATAAAACTGGAGTCTGAAATGGTAAAATTTATAGGAAGTGAAAAGATGAATCGGAGTATCATCAGCGGGGGAAGTTCTGGACTTCATTGTGGGACATCTTATCTTTCACCATTAAGTGGAGAGCTTAAAATTATCGTAAAGTATAATATAAAAATGCCGTTTCCCGGGTTTATGAATCTTACCGCAAAATGTAAAGAAGAGTTGAAGCTGAGCAGCTGGAATGGATTTATTAAGAGGGGAATGGAATCAGAAGACAATCAGATTGTGTACATTACAGAGACGGGATGGGTCTATCATGAAGATTATAATTGTACCTATCTGCAGCTTTCCATACAGTTTGTGCCATATGAGGATTTATGGAAAATCCGAAATGAAGAAGGTGGAAAGTATTATAAATGTGAAAAATGTGTACATGGGGATGCAATGCCAGGTGTGTACATTACAAACAGTGGAAATAAATACCATAACTCATTGAGTTGTAGTGGTTTGAAACGGACTATTTATGCAATTCCAAAATCAGAAGCGTTTGGGAGAGGAGGCTGTTCCAGATGTACGAAGTAGGACAAATCTGTTTTGGCAGTTATTTATGTATTGTTTCTGTATGGGATATTCGAAGAAGAATGATTCCGTGTTGGCTTTTGGGAATTGGAGGGGTTCTGGCAGTCGTATTTCAACTTTTACAAAAAAATACATCTGTGGTATCCGTGTTGGCAGGAATGGCAGTAGGAGGTATTTTTTTAGTGATTAGTAAAGTTACGGAGGAGGGGCTGGGATATGGTGACAGTCTGATGATATTGGCAGTGGGGATATATATGGGATTCTGGCAGCTTTTATATCTTTTAACAGGAGCATATCTGATGGCTGCAGTATTTGCAGGAGTTGTCCTGGTACGAAAAAGATTTAGCAGAAAAGACTCGTTTCCGTTTATCCCGTTTCTAACAGCAGCGTATATTGCCGTGTTGGTGTGGGGAGGTGTATAGATTGCGAAAATGGCTGATGGGAGTAAAAGGAAGTACAACTGTTGAAATGGCATATTTAATGCCATTGATTTTTCTTGTATTGGTCATGGTTTTAAATATTACATTTTATTATCACGATAAAAATATTTTGAATGGAGCTGCCTGTGAAACCATAGCCGTCGGAATTCAGTCAAATCGAAATCCAATAGGAGCGGAAGCAGATTTAGAAGGATTCTGCAGGGACAGAATCCGGAGGAAACTGATTTATTTTTCTATGCCGGATATCGACATCAGCAGTTCGGAAGATTTTGTGAAGGTAAAAATTGCCGTACGGCGGGGGAAAATGCAGATTTGTGTGTTTCATCAGTCAGAGGTACCACATCCAGAGAAAAAAATCCGTTTGAAGAAAAAGATGGAAAATACGGGGAAGTAAAGGAGAATAAGAAATGAATAAGGAATATGAGAAAGAGCTGAATAGAGTCTGTCTGCATATTAATATACCCGAATGTTATGAAGAAGATTATCAAATGCCAATGCTTAGAGAAAATGAAATTTCAGGAATACTAGAGGTTAGTGGATACGGAATTGATGGAGAAAGTCGTTATACATATGGGATTACCGGACTGATTTCAATGGAAGTACTTTTTGAAAATAAACAGGTTGGAAAGAATGACATTCAGGAGTTTGTTGCCTGTTTGCTAAATACGGTAAAAGAATTGCACAGATATATGCTGAATCCCGGATGCCTGCTTCTGGAGCCGGAATATATTTTTTACAGAAAACAAAAATATTATTTCTGTTATCTGCCAGTCAGAGAAACACAGCTGTGTGAATCCTTTCACCATATGACAGAATATTTTGTGAAGAAGCTGGACTATCAGGATGGGTCGGGGATAACACTTGCTTATGAATTGCATAAGGCAACTTTACAGGAGAATTATGATTTGGAGCAGATTATGGAAGAGTATCAGGAAGAACAGCAGTTGCAGGAGGAGACACAGCAAAGTGATGTAAACAAAACAGAAGAGATTGAGAAAGAGAACGAAATGCTTTTTACATTAGAAGATGAAGATGAGGAGTATACGCTTAAGAAGGATACATCAATGGTTCGTGAATCCGGAGGTGTATGGAGTGCATGGAAAAAGGCTGCACATAAAATAAGCAGAGGCAGAATCGGAAAATGGGGGAGCTGGGATGATTTGATTTTGGAAACCGATGGACAAGGTAAACACTCTCATTTATAATAAAATAAATATGATGTGAAAAGAGGGGTTGGTTTGAAAAATAATCAAAAATCAGTCTGTACAGCAGTATTAATCATCATAAATGTAGCAGTATTCTTGTTATTTTCATTGATAGGAAATACGGAGGATACGGTATTTATGCTAAAGCACGGAGCTATGTATCCTCCGATGGTTACAGAAATGAAAGAGTATTACAGGCTCTTTACATGCCTGTTCCTTCATTTTGGAATTGATCACCTGATGAATAATATGGTGATGTTGGGGGCTCTGGGTTGGAATCTGGAGGCAGAGGCAGGCAGAATTCGATTTTTACTGATTTATTTTATCAGCGGAATAGGGGGGAATCTGCTGTCTCTGGGATTCAGCCTGCATTTTGGAGACATCGCCGTATCTGCAGGAGCTTCAGGAGCTGTTTTTGGGCTGATGGGGGCGCTGCTGTGGGTTGTAATCCGAAATAAAGGAAGGATTGGACGGTTAACCCAGCGAGGGGGACTGTTTATGGTAGTATTAAGCCTTTATTTCGGATTTACAAGCAGTGGAGTGGACAATGCTGCCCATGTAGGGGGATTAATATGTGGATTTCTGGCAGCAGTCCTGATGTATCATAAAAAGGTATACTAAACAGGAAGTTGAATGGTAAAAACAGTTTCTTTACCTGGTTCGGAAGAAACAGTTAGTGTACCACCGTGAGCTTCTACAATTCGTTTTGAAAGCGGAAGTCCCAGCCCGGTACCGTTTGATTTATAGGTGACAAAAGGTGTGAAGATTGTTTTCATTTTATCTTCTGGAATTCCATATCCGGTATCTTTGCATTGTATAGTCAGAGTATTTTGATTACGGAAAGCGCATAGGTTGATCTGTCCGGAATCCTCAGATGCTTCTCGAGCATTTCTAAGAAGGTTTAATAAGACTTCTTCCAACTTGATTTTGTCACCGGTAACGTCACCGAGATTCGATGGAATAGAAGAAGTAAATTCAATATCAGAGTCTGTATTATCAAGGGAAATGGCAAAAGACACGGCAATATTCTTTAACAGCCGTTCCATAGAAAACACAGAATAGTGCAGGGCATCGCTGTTATTGAAAGAAGAAAGTTGTTGTAAAAGATTTATCATAAAAGTTACATTATCAACGGTCTGTTTCCAGTGAGGAATCTCATTTATTTCCGGGTGCTGGATTTCCATGACCTGTAATGATGAGGATATTAAAGTCAGAGGATTTCGTATTTCATGGGCGATTGTTCCAACAACAGTACGATGGTTTTCGAGTAGTTGCATGATAATCTGCTTTACATCTTGATTTTTTTCCATAAGTGTATTCATTTTGTTAATATCAATATTGTGTAGCATGGCAAAATTCCTCCTCATTTGGTTTATTTAATGTTAGTCTAGCATGGCATCAGGTGAGGTTCAACCAAATCAGAGCGACAATTTTCGACAGAATGGAATTCGTATGTATGTTTATGAAAATTGCTTCTCTTTTTATGGAAAATGTTCTATACTACAACATATAGATACTATGAAAAAGGAAAGGGGAAATTTATGAAAGACAGTAATTGTATTTTTTGTAAGCTGGCATCAGGAGAAATTCCATCTGCTACAATATATGAAGATGCAGATTTTAGGGTTATTCTTGATTTAAGTCCGGCATCTAAAGGACATGCTCTGATTATTCCAAAGGAGCATTACCGTAATTTATACGATTTGGATGAAAATCTGGCAGCAAAGGTGATGGTATTAGCGAAGCAGATGATTCGTAAAATGACAGATATTCTTGGATGTGACGGATATAATATTGTCCAGAATAATGAAGAGTCTGCAGGACAGACAGTTTTCCATTTTCATATGCATTTGATACCTAGATATCAGAACGATGGAGTTGGAATAGGGTGGAAAATGGGCGAGTTAACTGATTCAGATAAAGAAGAAATTCTGAATAAATTGAAATAATTGTCGGAGAAAACATGTTGACGGATAAACAAGATTTTGATGAGATATATAATAGTTATAAGAATCTCGTTATGAAGGCAGCATACAAATATTCAGAAGATTATGATATAGCAGAAGATATTGCTCAAAGTACATTTTTACAACTGTACAAATATATCGATAAATTAGAAAATACGAATATTAAGTCATGGCTGTATACAACCGCAAAGAATATGGCACTGAACGAGAACAAGAAAGCAGAAAGAGAAGTTTTGCAGGAAATGACCGATGAATGGACGGTTACAGGAACAGATGACAGTGCAGAAGAAAAATATATGAATCGTTCTTTAGATATGGATAGAAGCAGACTGCATGAAGTTATTTTTACAGCTTTGTATGAGAAGAATGAAAGATGGTATATGGCGATTCGTCTGGTGTACTATCTTGAGATTCCACAAGTTGTTGTTGCAGAAGAAATGGGAATTCGTGTGGAGGTACTTCACAGTCTACTGCATAGAGCAAAAGAATGGATAAAGAAAAATTTTGAGGTAGAATATGACGAGCTGAATCAGCTATAAACAAACAGGTGCCGTTTTGACACCTGTTCATATTGATTGGGTTTTAAAATGACACCTATTTCCTGTGTACCTCTTCGATTAAATTGACGATTGTATCAATAGAATCTTGTTGTTTAGAGTCGCGCATTGCATCCATAAAGCTGCTGCGCTTTTTATACAAATTGCGGACGGCATCCAGAAGAGACTCTTTGGTAAGTTCCTCTTCTTCCAGTACCATGCTGAACCCTTGACGCTCAAAGGAATGGGCATTTAGTATCTGGTCACCCCGGCTGGCATTGGCAGAAAGCGGAATCAGCAGATTTGGTTTTCTAAGTGCAAGAAGTTCGCATATGGCATTTGCTCCGGCTCTGGAAATTACAATATCTGCCAATGCAAAGATATCGCGAAGTTCATTTTTGATATATTCGAATTGAGCATATCCTTTTAATCCATTTAATGAATCGTCAATTTTACCCTTGCCACAGAGGTGGACAATTTGAAAACTATCCAGAAGCTCTGGCAGGGCAAGCCGGACAGCATTGTTTACAGCTACAGAACCAAGACTGCCGCCGATTACGAGGATGACTGGTTTGTCCGCAGAAAATCCACATAAATCCATAGCTGCGATTTTATTGCCTGATAATAATTCCTGGCGGATCGGAGAGCCCGTTAGGATTGCTTTATCCTTTGGAAGGTGTTCCAGTGTTTCAGGGAAATTACAGCAGACTTTTGTAGCAGACGGGATTGCAATTTTATTTGCAAGTCCAGGTGTCATATCCGATTCATGTATAATAGTAGGAACTTTGTTTCGTTTTCCGGCTAATACGACCGGAACAGATACAAAACCGCCTTTGGAGAATATTACATTTGGTTTTAATTCTTTAATTAGGTTATGTGCTTCGTTGAATCCTTTCAGGACACGGAATGGGTCCGTAAAATTCTGTACACTGAAATAACGACGAAGTTTTCCGGAAGAAATTCCGTGATAAGGAATCCCGAAAGGTTCGATTAACTCTTTCTCAATTCCATTATAAGAACCTATATATTGGATATCATAACCAAGTTCCCGAAGCCGAGGAATCAATGCAATATTAGGAGTAACATGACCGGCAGTACCACCTCCGGTAAGTATGATTCGTTTCATATAAAAACCTCCAGATAAATTGTTTTATTTAGACGGCTATAAGGTAAATTGCCGAAAAAAACATATATTTTCATATTAACCTTATTTAATAAAATGTCAAGGAAAAAGTAGGAATCAATATAAGAACCTCTGTTCCATTTATGATAATGTCCTTATATACCACACGTGATTTTGTCCCAACTGATTTCTGTGGTATACTTATCCCTCATGACTT
>CASERA010000030.1 GCA_949290175.1 uncultured Ruminococcus sp. | reverse complement strand
TCTATTTTTGGAAAAACGGAGTGACATTGGAAACTGCTTCAACATTCTTTGACTGGCCTGTACTTCAGATGATTCCTCTTGCTGGTTGGAATATTGCAGCATTTAGATTGGTTATTCTGGGACCTGATGCATTAAATATCCTCGGCACCGTGCTGTATCTTCTCTCGGCAGCAGTTCTGTTTTGGATGGCATATCGTATGCAGTGCAGCGGAGAGTATTATGAAGATGCGGCTAAATTTGCAGATAATTATGCGGAAGCAATTAGGCGAAAGAAAAACGGTGAAATGGTTCTGAGAATAGGAGAGAAAAAGAAGAGATTCAGAAAAACGGATGGGATGTATCATGCTACAGGTGCAAAAGCGATTTTTTACCGTCAGATATTGGAATATAAGAAAGAAAGATTCTTTATTTTTTCTAAAACAACGCTTCTTAGTCTGGTGATTGCAGTAATTTTTTCAATTGCACTGCAGGACACGGTATATGAGACAGGCAGAGCAGAAATTATACTGTTAGGAATTCTGGCCTATATGACTTTAATTTTCACCGGATACCTGGGGAAATGGGAGGAGGAAATTAAAAGTCCATATTTGTATTTGATTCCGGATAATCCGATCAAGAAGCTTTGGTATTCTACTTTGATGGAGCATATCAAAGCAGCGGTAGATGGTGCGCTAATCTGCATTCCAATTGGAATTGCATGGAAAATCCGGCCATTGGAAATTGTGTTGGGAATTTTGATTTATACGGTACTTCAGGCAAATCGAATGTATAGTAAGGTTATTGCACAGTGTGTGGTGGGGGATACCTTAGGAAAGACAGGACAGGAATTAATACGTGCATTTTTCCAGATGTTTATTCTGGGAATCGGAGCAGCTGTCGCTGCAATCATTGGAGTATTGATTAGTGAAGATTTGGTCTTTCCAATCGTCCTTATTTATAGTATGATAGTAACTGTGGTCATTGGTCTGATTGCAGCCATTCGGTTCGACTCGATGGAACAGACAGCATAAGCAGAAAGACCGTGTGCATAAGCGAAAAGACAGGAGGTTTTAAAATGTTAGAAGATAATTTCGTGACAATGGAGATTGGAAAAGCAAAGCATATTGCACTGGTAGCTCATGATGGAAAGAAGAAAGAGCTTGTAGACTGGTGTGATAAAAATAAAGATATCCTGAAAGGCCATTTTTTATGCGGAACAGGAACAACTGCAAAGTTAATTGCAGACCGTACCGGGCTTCCAGTAAAAGGTTACTGCAGTGGTCCGCTGGGAGGAGATCAGCAGATTGGTGCAAAGATTGTAGAGGGGCAGATTGATTTTATGATTTTTTTGTGGGATCCTCTGGAGGCACAGCCACATGATCCGGACGTAAAAGCACTGCTTCGTATTGCCGTTGTATATGATATTCCGATTGCGAATAATCTGTCTACGGCGGATTTCATGCTGAATTCCAAATATATGAGTATTCCGTATGAGCGTAAGATTGAAAACTACAATAAATCTATTCAGAATCGTTTTGAATCTATGAAAGAGAAGTAATTTCTCTTGCATATTGGACAGCCGCATGATAAGATGAAGCCATAGTAGTGGAGAACGGTATCTTATCATACGGCTGTCTTTCGTATGAGCTTCAGATGAAGAACAGGCATTCCAGGAGTTCTTTCCGGTCTGTTTCAAAAGCATTTCCCAGAAAAGTTTCAGAACATATATGGAAAATTTATACTCCGGTTCCAGTTTGTTTTCCGTGAAATTTAAAGAGAAAGGAGGAGAAGCGTTCTATATCAGAGGTAAAAGCGAGCCTCAAAATTGGAGGGGCGGATACAGAAAATTTGTGATGTAGAAAACAGAAAATTTTTATTGACATCTGACAATAGTTATAATAGTATATTATCAGATACGAACGGTTGTTCGAATGAAGAAAAGGAGAATATTCGGTATGGCAAGTGATGAAAAAAAACAGGCGCTGGATGCAGCGATTGCAAAATTAGAAAAAGATTTTGGTAAAGGAACAGTGATGAAACTTGGTGAAGGTACCCATGTGGCGGTAGAAACGATTCCGACAGGATGTCTGAGCCTGGATCTTGCATTGGGATTAGGTGGAGTTCCAAAAGGACGTGTGGTTGAAGTATACGGTCCGGAGTCGAGTGGTAAGACTACCGTTGCTCTGCATATGATCGCAGAAGTACAGAAGAGAGGTGGAATTGCCGGATTTATCGATGCGGAGCATGCACTGGATCCGGTCTATGCGAAGAATATTGGGGTAGATATTGATGAGTTATATATTTCTCAGCCGGACAGTGGAGACCAGGCATTGGAGATTGCGGAGACCATGGCTCGTTCCGGGGCACTGGATATTATTGTTATTGACTCCGTAGCAGCGCTTGTTCCAAAACAGGAGATTGAAGGTGATATGGGAGACAGCCATGTAGGACTTCAGGCAAGACTGATGTCTCAGGCACTTCGAAAATTAACTCCAGTCATCAGTAAGTCCAACTGTGTAGTTATTTTTATTAACCAGTTGAGAGAAAAAGTCGGTGTAATGTTTGGAAATCCAGAGACAACAACAGGTGGACGTGCTTTGAAATTCTATGCTTCTGTGCGTATGGATGTCAGAAGAATCGAGACTTTAAAGCAAAGTGGAGAGATGGTTGGAAACAGAACCCGTATTAAGGTTGTGAAGAATAAGATTGCACCTCCGTTTAAAGAAGCGGAATTTGATATTATGTTTGGAAAGGGAATCTCAAAAGAAGGAGATATTCTGGATTTAGCAGCAGGAGTTGATATTGTTAAGAAAAGCGGTGCATGGTATGCATATGAAGGTGAGAAAATTGGGCAGGGCAGGGAGAATGCAAAAGCGTATCTGTCAAGTCATCCGGAAGTGATGGAAGAGCTGGATAGAAAAGTGCGTGAACATTATCATCTGATTGAGGGTGCCGAAGAAGAAAAAAAAGAGAGTGATTTAAAACTGAAGCCTGCGGAAAAACAGATGGAGATGGCACCGGGGACAGATGGAGAGTAAGAAATGACGGTTACAGGACTGGAAGCAGCGACAAAAACTAAGTTTAAAGTGTATTTGGATCATCGATTCGCCTTTGTATTATACAAAGGCGAATTATCGCGTTATGGGATTCGCGAGGGGGCAGAACTGGAGGATGTGGTTTTCAAAAAAATTATGGATGAAGTGATTTGCAAACGGGCAAAGCTTCGGGCGATGCATCTTTTGGAAGATATGGACAGATCGGAGTCTGCATTGAGAGAGAAGCTGCGTCAGGGGCTTTATCCTCAGGAAGCAATTGAGTGTGCGGTTTCCTATGTCAGCTCCTTTGGATATCTCAATGACGAGCGGTATGCCCAAAATTTTGTGGAAAGCAGAAAATCTGCAAAGAGCAGGAGAGAGATTTATTATCAACTCTGCCAGAAAGGAGTTTCCAGAGAAATCGCAGAGCGCGCATTGGAAGAATGTTATGAAGGTGGGGACGAACTGGAGGCAATACGTCGGATGATACAGAAAAAACGGGTGGATTTAAAGAATGCAGAACCAGAGCAAATCCGGAAATTATACGGATATTTATCGCGAAAAGGTTTCCGTTATGAAGACATCCGTCAAGTAATACAAATTTATAATGAGAATGCTTGACAGAGTTGGTAAAACAGTATAAAATTTAAGTGTTGTATTTGTCTATATAAATATATAAGAATGTACAATGAAAATTAAATAAGGAGGTGCTCCTGTGCCAATAATTTTATCCATAATTATTGCTGTGGCCCTCGCGTTGATAGTCGGTATCGTGACTCATTATCTCACGATTTCCAATCTGAAGAATAATGCACAGTCTAAGATTGGAAATGCGGAAGCAAAAGCGAGAGAAATTATTGACGATGCTGTGAAGACTGCTGAAACGACGAAAAAGGAAGCTCTTTTAGAAGTGAAAGAAGAGTCTATCAAGACTAAGAATGATCTTGAGAAAGAAACAAAGGAAAGAAGAGCAGAACTGCAGCGCTATGAAAGAAGAGTGCTGGCGAAGGAAGAGGCAGTGGACAAACGTTCCGAGACTATTGAACAGCGTGAAGCAAAGTTTGTGGCAAAAGAAGAACAGCTAAAACAGCGTGAAGCCAGAGTAGAAGAACTCAGTCAGAAACGGGTACAGGAACTGGAAAGAATCTCAGGTCTTACCTCCGAACAAGCAAAAGAATATTTGTTGAAAACTGTTGAAGAAGATGTGAAACATGAAACCGCAAAAATGGTTCGGGAGCTGGAGTCTCAGGCAAAAGAGGAGGCGGACAAGAAAGCAAAAGAGTATGTTGTCAATGCCATCCAAAGATGCGCAGCAGACCATGTGGCGGAAACTACAATTTCCGTAGTGCAGCTTCCAAGCGATGAGATGAAGGGGAGAATTATCGGACGAGAGGGTCGTAATATCAGAACACTGGAAACACTGACAGGTGTAGAATTGATTATTGACGATACACCGGAGGCGGTTGTACTGTCCGGTTTCGATCCAATCCGAAGAGAAGTTGCCAGAATTGCCCTGGAACGTTTGATTGTGGATGGACGTATCCATCCTGCCAGAATTGAGGAGATGGTAGAGAAAGCGCAAAAAGAAGTCGATGCGATGATTCGCGAAGAAGGAGAAGCGGCAGCGATTGAAGTTGGTGTGCCGGGAATCCATCCGGAGCTTTTACGCCTGCTTGGACGTATGAAGTTCAGAACAAGCTATGGACAGAACGCTTTGAAGCATTCGATAGAGGTTGCTCAACTTTCAGGACTTCTGGCCGGAGAAATCGGTCTGGATGTCCGTATGGCAAAGAGAGCAGGTCTTCTGCATGATATTGGTAAATCAATTGATCATGATGTGGAAGGATCTCATATTCAGATTGGTGTGGATCTTTGCAGGAAGTACAAAGAATCTCCGACAGTTATCAATGCAGTAGAAGCACATCACGGTGATGTGGAACCTCAGACATTGATAGCATGTGTAGTTCAGGCGGCAGATACAATTTCTGCAGCGAGACCGGGTGCAAGAAGAGAAACATTAGAAACATATACTAACAGATTGAAACAATTAGAAGAGATTGCAAACCAGTTTAAAGGTGTTGAAAAATCTTTTGCTATTCAGGCAGGTAGAGAGATTCGAGTTATGGTAGTTCCAGATCAAGTGACTGACGATGATATGGTACTTATGGCCAGAGAGATTTCTAATCAGATTGAATTTGAATTAGAGTATCCTGGACAGATAAAAGTAAATGTAATCCGTGAATCACGCGTTACGGATTACGCAAAATAAGATTATCATAATAGGCTATGAGCGGAATTCCCCGGAAATCAACAGATAGAAAGGGAATTCCGTTTTTTATTGTGTAAAGGTAGGAAAAGTAATGAGCGAAAAAATTAAAAGGATAAACAGAGAACTGAAATATAAAGGAAAGATACTGGATTTTTACCAGGATACTATGGAAATAGATGGAAATAGAACGGCTGTATGGGATTTTATCAGTCATAAAGGAGCTGCGGCAGTAGTGCCTGTAACCGCAGAGGGAAAGATATTGATGGTAAGACAGTATCGGAATGCTTTGGATAGGTATACACTGGAAATTCCGGCAGGAGCTTTGGACAGTGCGGACGAGCCGGGAATTGTATGTGCGGGAAGAGAACTGGAGGAAGAAACGGGATTTCAGTGTGAGAGTTTGGAATGGCTGATTACATTGCGGACTACAGTTGCATTCTGCAACGAGAAAATTGAGGTGTTTGCAGGGAGAAACCTAATTCCGTCACATCAACATTTGGATGAAGATGAATTTATTGATATACAAGAGTATACAATAGAAGAGCTGAAAGAAAAAATTTTTTCGGGAGAAATAGAAGATTCTAAGACGATAGCAGCGCTGCTTGCATATGATATGAAATACGGAAAAAAAGAATAAACAAAAAATCCCGGCATATAATGAATTATCGAAATAATGGGAGGAAAGCCGTTGAAGATATTTCATACAAAGAAGCAACTGCTTGCTTTTTATATGCCTGGGTTTTTATTTGGAATTCTTTATGTGAATTTGGCGGATAAACAGCTCGGAGCAGATTTGGGGATTTTTAGTGAATATTTTCTGAAGCAGTACAGGATGACAGAGATTATAGCAGCAGAATATCTATGGTATCTGCTTCGGTCTAGAATGATTCCTTTTCTGGCTCTTCTGGGACTGGCATTTACAAAATTTCGGAAAATATCTGTTATTTTATTTCTGATTTGGACGGGCTTTTCCAGTGGAGTTTTGATGTCCATGGCGGTTTTTAGTATGGGGATTAGGGGGATTATTCTTTGCATTGTCGGAATTATGCCACAGTTTTTGTTTTATATTCCTGCATATCTGGTGGTACTCTGGTACAGCTATACGCATCCAAGGGGACAATGGAATATTCAGAAAAGTATTTTTACCGGATTGATGGTTTTGCTGGGGCTTATTATGGAAGTCTATGTAAATCCTCTGTTAATGAAAGTATTTTTGGGAACTCTGTGATAAGAGAGTTAGAAGATGGACTGCTGCAAAATTATAGTTTAAGCATAAATTCTGTTTAATTTATAATTTTGCAGCAGCCCTTTTTGTTTATTTAAACTCATTTTTTAGATATTTTAGCAGCATCATACCGGATAGTATACTGATAATAAGCTGGCTGAGAAGTAGTCCCCAAAGATACCCTTGAATTCCGAATATAGGGATGGTTAAAAAGACGCTTATAATTCGGATTGTAAGGCCAATGGTATTGATGATGAAGGTGGCAGCTGTTTTTCCGAACCCGTTAATGACGCTTTGAAGAGAGCTGTTTACATATAAAAATGGACAAATCCAGGCAAGAGTAATGATAAAATCTCCCGCAAGTACACTGCCAAATAAAATATTTCCAATAAGTCTTCCAAAAAGGAGAAAGAATAAACAGCAGGAAAGACCTAGAAGAAAGCAGGCACCCAGGACTTTCCGAAGAAGTTCCAGCATTTGTTTTGGCCTTTCTGCTGCTTGAATTTCAGCAACGGCGGGCATCAGCATAATAGATATAGAACTGGTGATGGCAGACGGAAAAAGGATACAGGGGAGAGCCATTCCGGTTAATACCCCATAGATACTGAGTGCTTCTGAGATACTGTGGCTATAAAGCTTCAAACTGCCGGGGATGGAAATTGCTTCGATTCCCTGCAAGAGATTGAGGAGAATGCGGTTGGCGGTTAACGGCAGAGATAGTGGAATAAGTTCACGGAAACGCAGGCGCATAGCTGTATATGTAGGACGCGGATGAAAGAGCCGAATCTGTTTTTTTTGCAGGGTTTTTAAACAGTAGATGGTGGAAGTTAACTCTCCGGCAACGATTCCCACTGCTGCAATGGAGACGGATACTGCCTTTTCATCTTTTGAAAAAAATAAATATAAACCTGCTACACACAGAATTCGGGCGGTTTGTTCAAGCAGTTGTGAGAATGCGGGGATTTCTGTCTGTTTTTTGCCGAAACAGTACCCGGTGATACAGCAGTGAATCGAGGCAAAGGGCAGTGCATAAGAAAAGATAACCAACAGTGTTTCACAGCGTGCATCTCCAAGAATATTAGTGGCGATGTACGCTGCATTTTTTTGTACAATCAGAACCAGGAGAATCGAAAGGAAACCGGATACCAGCGTACTCAGGCAAAGGATTTCACGAGCTTCGGATGTTCTCCCCAGAGAAGTTTTTCGGGCAACGGTTCGGGACACAGCTGTTTCCATCCCGCCGGAAGTAAGAGAAAGACAGAGGGCGAAAACAGGAAAAACGAGCTGATACAGCCCCACACCCTCCTCTCCAAAAGTATGGCTTAAAAAAATTCGATAGAAAAAACCCATGAATCTGCATAGGAATCCGACAGCTGTTAATATAAGGGTACCTCTTATAATGGTATTTTTTCTGGACACAGTAATCTCCTAAAGAATATGTTTTTACAAGATATTCTGATTTCTTTCTTGACAGAACAAAAAGGCAGTGGTATTCTACAAAAGAAGAAAATTCCTAGTAAAATGATAGGGTTTTGGAATAATAATAATCACAGCGAGAAGGTGAGAACATGAAACTGTCAACAAAAGGAAGATACGGGCTGCGTGCATTAATAGATATTGCACAGTATGGAGGAAAAGAACCAGTGTCGATTACCAGTATTTCTGAGCGACAGGGTATTTCCGAGAGGTATCTGGAGCAGTTGATGTCGAAATTGAAGAAAGCAGGGCTGATTCAAAGTATTCGAGGTGCCGGAGGAGGTTATATTCTGGCAAAAGAATTGAAAGGAATCTCAGTGGGAGATGTCCTGCGCGCCCTGGAAGGTTCCCTGGATCCGGTAGATTGTTCCGGACTTTTGCCGGAAGGCGGGTGCGAGGCGGCAGACAGTTGTGTAACAAAGTATGTTTGGCAGAAAATTAATAACAGTATTAATCATACAGTAGATGAGATGAATCTGGAAGAGCTCGTGAAAGAGAGCAGGAAATTGCCGAGCCAGGATTCAAAAAAGCAGCAGAGCTGCATGAATTAAGAGATAGAGAGTAATCAATAAATTGACGTAAACAGGAGGAACAAATATGAATAAACTGATTTATCTGGACAATGCAGCTACAACAAAAGCAGCACAGGAAGTAGTAGATGCGATGCTTCCGTATTTTACAGAAAATTATGGAAATCCATCCAGTGTATATAGCTTTGCATCAGCAAATAAAGAAGCGGTAACGAAACAGAGAGATATTATTGCAGAGGCATTGGGAGCAAAAGGCAATGAAATTTATTTTACGGCAGGTGGTTCTGAATCAGATAACTGGGCATTGAAAGCAGCGGTAGAGGCCTATGCTAATAAAGGAAAACATATTATTACAACTAAGATTGAACACCATGCAATCCTGCATACATGTGAGTATCTTGAAAAGCAAAGAGGAGTTGAAGTTACTTATCTTGATGTAGACGAGAACGGAGTTGTGAAACTGGATGATTTAAAAGCTGCAATTCGTCCGGATACAATTCTGATTTCTGTTATGTATGCGAATAATGAAATCGGTACTATACAGCCAATTCAGGAAATTGGAGAAATCGCACACGAGCATGGAGTCCTGTTCCACACAGATGCTGTACAGGCGTTTGGACAGATTCCAATCGATGTTGATGCATGTCATATTGATATGTTGAGTGCCAGTGGTCATAAGCTGAACGGACCGAAAGGAATTGGTTTCTTATATATCCGTAAAGGTGTTAAGATACGTTCATTGATACATGGCGGTGCACAGGAAAGAAAACGCCGTGCGGGTACGGAAAATGTGCCGGGAATTATCGGACTGGGAAAAGCAGTAGAGCGTGCAGTCAGAACAATGGAAGAGCGTACTGCTAAAGAACGGAAATTGAGAGATTACATGATTGAAAGAATTGAAAAAGAAATCCCGTACTGCAGACTGAACGGAGATCGTGTAAAAAGACTTCCAAACAATGTAAACTTCAGCTTCCAGTTCATTGAAGGAGAATCTCTTTTGATTATGCTGGACATGAAAGGAATCTGTGCATCCAGTGGCTCTGCCTGTACATCCGGTTCCCTGGACCCGTCTCATGTTCTTCTTGCAATCGGACTTCCGCATGAAATAGCACATGGCTCTCTTCGTATGACACTCGGAGAAGATACTACAAAAGAGGATTTGGATTTTGTAGTTGATTCTTTAAAAGAGATTGTAGCACATTTAAGAAGTATGTCCCCTCTGTATGAGGATTTTGTGAAAAAGCAGAATAAATAAAACCCGATTTTTCAGAGTTTATATATAAAAAATAAAACAGATGATGGAGGAATTAAGTTATGTATACAGAAAAAGTAATGGATCATTTTCAGAACCCTAGAAATGTAGGAGAAATTGAGAACGCAAGCGGTGTAGGAACTGTTGGAAATGCAAAATGTGGAGATATCATGAGAATTTATCTGGATATTGATGATAATCAGATTATCCAGGATGTAAAATTCAAAACATTTGGATGCGGTGCAGCGGTTGCAACAAGCAGTATGGCGACGGAATTAGTAAAAGGGAAAAGTATCTATGAAGCTTTGAAAGTAACAAATAAAGCGGTAATGGAGGCACTGGACGGGCTTCCGCCGGTAAAAGTACACTGCTCTCTTTTAGCAGAAGAAGCAATTCATGCTGCACTTTGGGATTATGCGGAAAAGCATCATATCAAGATTGAAGGTCTGGAAAAACCGAAATCTGATATTCATGAAGATGAAGAAGAGGAAGAGGAATACTAAGATGAGCAAGGTTGTCGTTGGAATGTCCGGAGGAGTAGATTCTTCGGTAGCGGCATATCTTCTGAAACAGCAGGGTTATGATGTAATCGGTGTAACAATGCAGATTTGGCAGGATGAGGAGCAGGCAGCACAGGAAGAAAACGGCGGATGCTGTGGTCTGAGTGCTGTGGATGATGCAAGAAGGGTTGCGGCAGCTCTGGATATTCCCTATTATGTTATGAATTTTAAGAAAGAATTCAAGGAAAATGTAATAGACTATTTTGTAGAAGAATATATGCAGGGGAGAACGCCGAATCCCTGTATTGCATGCAACCGCTATGTAAAATGGGAGTCTCTGCTTCAGAGAAGTCTTTCTATCGGGGCTGATTACATTGCAACCGGGCATTATGCACGGGTGGTAAAGCTGGAAAACGGAAGGTATACTCTAAGACGTTCTGCAACGCTGGCGAAGGATCAGACGTATGCACTGTATAATCTGACTCAGGAGCAGCTTGGCAGAACACTGATGCCGGTGGGAGATTATTCGAAAGAGGAAATCCGCACTATTGCAGAAAAAATCAACCTTAGGATTGCGAATAAACCAGACAGTCAGGATATTTGTTTTGTGCCGGATGGAGATTATGCATCTTATATAGAAGAAGAGGCAGGGGTTTCTGTGCCGAAAGGCAACTTTGTGTCTCCGGAAGGTAAAATCCTGGGGACTCACAAAGGAATCACTCACTATACGGTAGGGCAGAGAAAAGGGCTTGGTCTGGCGTTGGGATATCCTGCCTTTGTTCTGGAAATCCGACCGGAAACAAATGAAGTTGTAATTGGGACGAAAGAAGAGTCCATGACAAAAACACTTCGCGCAAACCGACTGAATTTTATGTCCATAGAAGATTTAACAGAACCTTTACATATTTTTACGAAAATACGGTATAATCATAAAGGTGCATGGTGTACAGTAGAAAAGACAGGAGAAGATGAGGTTCTTTGTACATTTGATGAACCACAGAGGGCAGTAACGCCTGGACAGGCAGTGGTCTTCTATGATGGGGAATATGTGCTTGGCGGAGGGACAATACTATGATAACAAGTGACTGTCACATGCATACGGAGTTTTCAACAGACTGTGATACTCCGGTAAGGGAAATGGTAGAAGGTGCTTTGAAAAAAGGGCTGAAAGCGATTTGTTTTACGGATCACAATGATAAAGATTATCCATTTCATGAGGAAATAGGGATTGAGGACTTCACTTTTGATACAGACAGGTATTTTGATAACATGAGAGCATATCAGAAAGAATATGAAGCTCGTCTGGATATTCGGATTGGAATTGAAATTGGATTGCAGCCGCATCTGGGAAAGTATTATCAGGAGTTAATCCAGAAATATCCGTTTGACTTTGTGATAGGTTCCATACACGTCGTGCATGGAAAGGATCCGTATTACCGTGAAATCTTTGAAGGCAGAACAGATGATGAGGTTTACCGTGAGACTTTTGAAGCAACTTTGGAAAGTCTTGATGCAATTCATGATTTTGATGTTCTGGGACATATTGATTATGTGGTGCGTTATGGAAAAGAGCAGGCAAAGCATTATTCTTATGCAAAATACGCAGATGTGATAGATGCAATTTTAAAAAAAGTCATCGATATGGGCAAGGGAATTGAGTTGAATACGGCAGGATTTAAATATGGACTAGGTTTCTGTCATCCGCACCCCGATATTATAAAGCGATACCGCGAACTGGGCGGTGAGATTCTTACGGTAGGAGCAGATGGGCATAAGCCAGAACATATTGCTTATGATTTTGAACGTGTATCAGGAATTTTAAAGGAATGCGGGTTTAAATATTATACAGAATTTAAGGGAAGAAAACCTATTTTTAAACAACTTCCATAAAAATCTATTTTAGGCTTGAATTTTTGTTTTCATTTTAGTACAATAATCGTAGTTGATGAATCTTTAACAAAGTATCGCGCTGTTAAAGATTTGCCATAAACAGCTGCATGCTATGCAGTGAACAATTTTTTAAACTTTAGGAGGAATTAATCATGGC
>CASERA010000029.1 GCA_949290175.1 uncultured Ruminococcus sp. | reverse complement strand
TGGATGATCTGATTTTCCTTTGCGATCACAGCCACTTCCTGTTTTCCCTCAACAGCTGCTTTTGTTTCAATCACCGGTCCCATCGTTTCCCTTGCAGGCTGTGTTGTTTCCACCGTAGCCATGCTCATGTTGTATGTCACACGGGAAAGAATCGTGAATAATATCATCACTATAAAAAATCCTACAGATATCTTTACAAGCTTTCCTTTCATTCTTCTACTCCTTAATTCCTAAAGATGCTATTCCCTGCTCAAGATACTCATGACCTGCAAAAAAGACAAGTGCTGCAGGAATTAAAGTGATTACTGAAACTGCAAATGCAAAACCTGCATTTTCCACTCCGATTGCAGGGAGAAATAATGAGAGTGGCCATTTTGTCTTATCATTCAAAAAAGTCATTGGCTGTTCTATCAAATTCCAATATTCTAAGAACTCCAGAACAAGAGATGCGATGATTCCGCTCTTTCCAAGCGGTATTCCGATCTTTAGAAAAACATCCCATTCTCTTGCGCCATCTATTCTTGCAGCTTCCAGCAGGGCCGGTGGGATTCCTCTGAAGAAATTAAACATAATAAACACGGGAAATGTTGAAAATATTCCCGGCAGGATCAGGGAACCCAGTGTATCCAAAAGCTTTAATTGTTTCAGAACCAGATAATTAGACATCATTGTTACCTGAAACGGCATCATCATCAAAATGATATAAAGAAAAAATATACTTTTTTTAAACTTGAATTTGAATACTGCAAATCCCCATGCTGCCGGAATTGCAATGATACATTGTCCCACCAGTGTTCCCAGCACTACTTTTATTGAGTTCCAGAACATAACAAAATATTCAGGACTGTCTAACAGTACTTCTATATAATGTTTTAATGTTGGATTTTGTGGGAGAAAGCTCCATCCGGCATACCCTGTTGCTTCTCCCAGGACAGGTCCCAGGTTTTCAGCCAGCTCACCTTTCCCCATAAAGGAACCTGCCAGAAGAAAGAGAACCGGATAACAAAAAACGAATGCCAGGATCACCAGTCCAGTTTTTATAAGTATCTTTAATATCCTGCTTCTTCTATTCATCCATCTGCCCCCATCCCTTCCAAAATCCCCATATTAATACGACAAAAATAGCAGTATTTATTACTGCACCTACTGCCAGTTTATCCAGTGACAAATCCCGAAACCAGTTATTAAACAAATGCTGCATCATGTAAATACTCTGATCCGGATAATCCCCGGCAACCAAATAAGCTTCCCGATATACCTTAAAGGAATTGATAAGCGAAATTACCGTAATAGTAAAAAAAGACGGCAGAAGATTCGGAAGGGTAATATGTAGAAAACACGTTACCTCTCCCGAACCATCAATTTTTGCAGCTTCATAAATTTCTTTTGGAATAGCTGCCAGACTCGCCAACCATAGTATCATGCAATACCCCATATTTTTCCAAGCATAACTAAAGACCAGTACCCAGAAAGCGCTTTTTGTATTCATCCAGTCATTTCCTGATATGCCAAACAGATTCAAAAAGGAATTTAAAAAGCCTTGTGGATCAAACACGCCTTTCCATAACAATACAACAGACGCCACCGGAATCGCCATGGGAAATAAAAATCCTATTTTTAAAAGGTTTCCTTTTACAATTTTTTGCAGTATCACCGCAACAAGCAGAGAACTGATTACCAGGATCGGAACACATGTTATAATAAAATGTACCGTATTTTGAGCAGCCAGCTGAAATGCTTCGTTCCCAAAAACTAACCGGTAATTTTCAAGCCCGGTAAATGCTCCTGTTACCGGACTTGAAAAAGATCTTTTTATCACATCAAGATAGGGAAGCAGATAAAACAGAACTAAGCCGCATAAGCTTGGCAGAATGAAAAAAAGTCCTTTCCATGCCCCTGCTTTTTTCATATGTTTTTCTTTTCTTTTTTTGTTTGACATTCCCTCTTCTTACTCCTTCAGATACAGATTTATCTTATCACATACTGTTTGTACAGCGGTTTGCACATCAAGACCTTCATATAATATCTTATCTGCTTGTTCCATCACGATTTCTGTAACGGCTGCATCCACCTGAACCGGAGTGTCTGCTAATTCCACAAACTGCAACAACTCATTAAATTCATCTGTGGACAGAGTATAAAGATCCAGTCCGCTTGTATCCTCCAGATTTTTATAACTTGTCGTATAGTATTGCGGCAGATCTGTGACTGCAATGCTGTTTCTCATGCTGTTTCTGTTGATCGAAAATCCCATGGTGTTTGTATTCTGCACTTCTTCTGTAAGATATAATGACAGAAATTCCTTTGCAGCATCCTTAGACGGACTCATACTGTTGATTCCTAACACTTCTGTCGGTATATAATAATTTCCGCTACTCTTATTCAGATAATCAAATTGGATATCTGCCTGTTTTCTGGCACTATTTAATTTGATATATGTATCCCCATATGCAATCTGCCCTACTCCGGCTTTAGCATCTCCAAAATATATATCAATCGGAACGTCTGATTCACCATATGGGAAAATATTAACTGCCTGCTTCATGGAATAATCCGACTCACCCACGATCTTATCTGTCACATTGCCCAGTTCTTTCAAACGAAGCAGATCATTGTAGTATGCTGTAAGCTTCTCTTCATTTATCCCATCTTTTTCCACCATATCCGATGTGGCAAACATATACATAGCTGCATATGGAAAATCCTGCTGGGTTAAAACCGGACTTTCCTGCTGTTCCATCTGATCTACGACTGCATTTGACGATCCGGCGGAAACCACCTCCGAATTTCCGATGATCACCGGAATACGGAATGTCGTTGGTACACAGTAGATTTCTGACTCCTTATTATATCCTTCGATCATATTGAAAAAGATTTCATCCTTTTTCTCATTCACAATATCTGTGATCGGTTCCAGAACCCCTTTGGATATATATTCCTCTGCCGGAAGATTATCCAGTACAATGATATCCGGGCCTTCACCCGCCATAATCTCCGTGTTTAATTTTCGGATCGCATCAGAAACAGAAAAACCGTCTGTCCCCGTATAGCCCACTGTATAGTTGATTGAAATATCCGTATGTTCTCTTCTAAAAAAGGCAAGAGAGTTTCTGATCATAGAATTTTCCTTTAAGCTGTATATCTCAAGAACGGTATTCTTTCCGGTATCTGGCTTATCCTTTTCGTTCTTCTCTGTCTGTCCTTTCTGCAAGAAGTAAAGATTGCTTTCGTTCCCACTTTCCCCCATTGTGCAGACAACTATATTTTTTCCTTGTACAGCCAGTCCGGTAATCGGTTCATTTATGGTATCAATACAACTATTCAATACTTCTGCATTAATAGCCTGAGTGGCTTCATCCTTTTTCACACTATACTTAACGATTCCTTCACCTTCTGTATATAGCGCTTCTGCTGAAGGATCTGCTGCCAGACACCCATAACCCGTCGTCTTTTTCAAAGCTTGTACGAGTTCTTCACTTTCCATGTTCTCCCAGCTTTGCTCTAACAGGTTATATTTCCGGATCTGCTTTGTACCAGTTTCATCTTCCACTAACAGATAAAAGTCCTGCTCACACAAAGCAGAGTCAAGATAACTTCCTCCTTCGGCTATGTTTATGGTAGACGGCTGTGTATCTTCATAAAGCCGGATGGTTTGTTCTTCTACTGCATAGAATTTACCATCTGAAGAATATTTATAGAAGGCATTCTGATTCTTCAATTCCGGTAATTGTTCGGAATCTCCTGCCAGTATCCAGTCTTTCCCATTATTTTTACTGTCCCATACTGTTCGCTCTTCTCCACTCTGGTCAGAGCCTCCAATTCTAAGCGTACCATCCTCCAGATATACTAAGAATTGTATTTTCTGAATATCTTCCGGCTTTTCTATTTTGACTGCCTGATATTCTAATTTTTCTTCTTTTTTCTCTGCCGGAGCATTCCCCTCATTACTACAGCCAATGGTACCGATCATAAGCCCCATTGCCAATAATATGCTTAATATTTTTTTCACTGTCTTTCCCCCTTTGCATCAGAAAATTATCATCTACTTTGAATATATCAAATGCAGATTTCCTTTCTTCATTTCATATATCGAATCACAGATTTCTTCCAAGTCATCTCTATTGTGGCACGCTATTAATATTATACACCCCTGTTCTCTTAAATTGTAAAATAATTCTTTTATTTGCTCTATTCCATCACTATCCAATCCATTCATAGGTTCATCAAATAGCAGTATATTCTGTTCTTCCATAATTGCTTGTGCAATAGCTAACCGTTGTTTCATACCCATAGAATATTTTCCAACACTTTTCTTCAAATCTGGATCTAACCCTACTTGCTGCATAGTGCGAATAAGTTTATTTTTATCAGCCTTATTTCTAGTAATATATAATAATTCCAAATTTTTTATTCCACTATATTGCTTTAAAAATGCCGGTTCTTCTATGGTGGCTCCTATTTTACACTCTTTTCTAATATAATCTGAGTTTTGCTGTCCATTTATTAAAATTGTTCCTTCATCAACTTTAAGGAAATCACAAATGCACTTAAACAACACAGATTTACCAGTACCATTTCTTCCCATAATTCCGGTAATAGAACCACTTTCACAATATAAATTTACATGATCTAATACTTGTTGATCTTCAAATTTTTTTGACACATTCTCGATTTTAATAGTTAAATCCGTTGATATACTACTCATCCTCATTCTCCCAAATAAAGTCTATTTTTTTGCATCGTTTCCATATTAATATATTCAAAAACAAAATTAACCCTAGAAAGCATATAATAATATAAGTAATCGATGGGGATACTGAAAAACCATATTCAACAACATCAATTCTAGTTACCCTAAGCCACGACACCGGTGAAAACATAGCAAAACTTTTTTCAAAAGTATTTCCTATATTAGCTACAACTGCTGAATATAGGATTAAAACTGTTGATACAACAACACTAGCAGTTCTGTTAACATATATACTAATAAAAAACATTAGCATACCAATAAAAGTAATCCCTATTACCGTAAGAAGCATCGATAATCCCATCCCCGATATAGGTGAGTAATTCCTAATAAAATGTATTGATATATTCCAAAACATTTTCACCATAGAACCTGCATCTGTTCTGGCCAAAGTAAAAAGGACATTTCCCCAGTCTGCCTCAAAAACTACATATGGCATCAGTGCAATAATACTCAAAACTATACTTATACCTGTGATAACAAACGCACTTAAAACAATATACATAAGTTGCTCCATTATCCACTTTTTTCTACCTTCTCTAAGTAAATAATAACTATTAGATTTCTGCATAAATGGAACATTAGAAAAGTAATACACCACTTCTGCTATAAACATCGCTAAAAAATTTGCATCTGATATCAAAAAAGGATATACCCAAGGTGTTACTTTGTAATTCGTCATCACCGAAAAGTCTTTTATTGGTGATACATAGATATTAATTGCAACAAAGAGAAGTAACATCTGAACAAAATTCTTTTTATTAAATATTCTTCTATTATATTTATAACATAATGTTTTTAACTGTATTCCTATATTATTTTCCATACTTTCTCCGTAATTGCTTATACATACAAATTCCCATCACAATTGCTACAAATCCACTAAATATAAGTGGAAATAGAAATGACATCTTTTCATTATTCCAAGTGTCATATGAAGGATTAAACATAAATTGAATATTTAATTGTGGTAACCCGGGAAATAATTCTCCACTATAATAAATCAATAAATAGTACAACAGAAATGGCATAGATATCTGCAACAATTTATTTGGCCAAAACAAAGAAAATACAGCAGATAATATAGATAAATTTGCTGCTAATAATCCCATAAAAACAGAGTGTATAATAAAATAGACTACCCCATGTGTTGAACCACCCAATATATTTAACATCGCATCCTCTGTAAACATAGCCTCTTCCCACGGAACTTTACAATGGATAAGAATTGCAAAAATTAACACTCCCACCATCATTGTTACTATTGCAGATATATACATTACAATAACTTTAGATACTACATATTTTATTGTGGATTCTCTTAATAGCAGCATATTTAAAAATTTATGTTCTACATCTTCATTGACACTTCCTCCGAAAGGAATGGCACAGAAAGTCATAGACAGCATAAACGGAATAAAATAAATAGCATCCACATATGCTCTATAGACTGAAGTAACATCCGTCATTCTATATATAGAAAAAAACATAGCAAATGTTACACCCAAACCACCAGCACAAACTCTTTTAATTTGAAATGCTCTTTTTAAATCACTTTTAATATAAATCATTTTCTCAACCCACGTTACGTGCTGTTATTGCACTATAAATCTCCTGATACTCTCTAAAATCTGCTTTATTATCTTTTTGATACTCATGTATGGTAATTATCCACACAGGTTCCATATCTAGCTCCTCTTTATCATGAACATCATTTACTAAAAAGGCCAACTCTGCTTTTACTGCTTCATGTTGATTATCCGATATCACCATAGAGTATTCTTTTTCAAGAGAATCTGCTATTTCATCAAAAGTTTTCAACTGCATTTTCTCTTTACCTTTTATAAATTCATATCCATATAACAATTGCATTTTCTCAATTATGTCTTCACTTTTTATAATTTGTAGCGGAGCCGACTCGCCAGACAAATCGTTATAATATTTATTTGAAAACACAAAAAGCCCTTGATATCTTTCATAGCCACACCAAACACTTCCAATAACGTCAGATTTATTAAGGTTAAGTTCTTCATACAATTTAAAATCTTCCAATCCCCAAGAACTCAATTGATTTTCTAATTCTATTCTTTCCTGAGCTGCTTCTGTATTTTCATCCTTTTGAGTTTTCTTTATTGGATCTGGATTATTGATTGATTGTTCTTGTAGATTTTTCTGTATAACTTTATAATTATCAGAACCTGAAATAAATGCTATGGAATCATCATTAATGGAAAGTGTTTGTCCTTTATTATCTCCATACGTCCACTTATCAATTTTAAAAACCTCATTTTGCTGCGTATTCTCTGACATTAAATCTTCCACTAACTGATCTTCACGAATATCTATTCTCAAAGCTTTATTATCATATAAAATTTCATCTGCACTTTCATCTATCACAATTTCAGTATTAATATCTATACTATCTGTAGCTCTTTCATATCTTTTTGGAAATTCTTGCAAGCTAATGATTGTATCTTCTTTCCGACATGATACACTGCCAAGGCTACATATTACTATAATCAAAAAAATACCTATTTTTCTTTTTTTCATAGTCCTTTTCTCTTATAAATCAATTCTGCCTATAAAGTATATAGCATGA
>CASERA010000028.1 GCA_949290175.1 uncultured Ruminococcus sp. | reverse complement strand
CACCTAATAATTCAGCAAATTTAGCAGCGTGTTCTGCTTCTTCCCATGCAGCTTTTTCCCAGTATAATCCGATTTCCGGATACCCTTCTCTGTGAGCAACTCTAGCCATTGCCAGGTACATACCAACTTCTGTACATTCTCCTTCGAAGTTTGCTCTTAAATCAGCAAGAATGTCTTCGCTTACACCCTGAGCAACACCTACAACATGCTCAGCAGCCCATGTTTTTTCTCCAGACTGTTCTTTAAATTTTTCAGCTGGTGCATGACATACTGGACATTCAGCTGGTGCAGCATCTCCTTCATGAACATAACCACATACTGTACAAACAAATTTCTTCATAATTAAAATCTCCTTTTCTTAAATAATATTTTTTTAGTTCTTAGCCGGAAGCTTATCGGGCTTGACGGTTATTTATTTTTAATATGAAGGGAATGAAACTCTTCATATTAATAACAAAATTAAGATTTTTTAATGCAATTGCTGCATTTACCATAAAAGGTAGTTGTGCTGGATTCAATAATGCCATCAAAATCTTTAGAAGCAGTGTTATTAAGCTCCAAGATACTTGACATATCCATATTCAAATCCATAATTCTTTTGCAGCAAGTACAAACAAAATGATTATGCGGCTGAGTATTTCCATCAAATCTGTCGCCGCCGTCAGGAACTGTAATCTTCACAGCCTCTCCGAGGTCAGTCAGCAAATTCAAGTTCCGGTAAACCGTCCCCAGACTGATATTTGGGAATTCCTCCCGTACATGCATATAAACTGTATCAGCCGTTGGGTGATCATGGGTCAATGCCAGATAATTTTTAATAGATTCTCGCTGCCTGCTATATTTCAGCGTAGCCAAGTGAATCCTCCCTTCAAGAAAATAATAATAGTAATCATTGCTATGTTTAAACTATAATATATAATTTTCACTTTGTCAACAGGCTTTCTATAAATATTATTGATAATTTCATACCCAGCATTTATCAATTGTATATTCATTATAATCTATAAAAGTAAATTAAAAAAGTAAAATCTTTATAAATAGAAGAAAAAAGATGAATAGGAACACTAAAATATTACAAAATAGTTAACAAATATATTTTAAAATAGAATAATATAAAAATAAATTTAAAGAAAGTGTCGAATAAATGAAAATAAAGCGTTAGAAAAACTGTTGACAGAGGGAAAAATGGCTGATACAATAATGCCGTAACAAAGTTAACAATTATGTAATATTTAAAAACTTCCTACAAAAGATAAAACAAAATTAAGAGGAGGTTTTTATGAAAGCGGTACACATGAAACAAAAATTAGTGATTTCTGTTCTGGCAGGAATAATGATGATTCCGGGGAGTGCAATCACGGCAAATGCAGCAGACAGTTCAACAGATATGCCTTCAGCAGTGCCGGTTGCAGGAATTGAATCAGTACTCACAGATTGTTATGAGAATAATGTAAAGCAGAATATTCATCTATATTTAGTAAAGACAGAAGAGGGAGAGTATTTGAATCGGGCATTTTCTAATACAGGTGATGGATATGCTTATATAAGAAATGCACCCGACGAGAAAAGTGACTGGATTGGAAAACTGTATGGGAATTCTACAGTCACAGTTCTGGAATATAATAAAGACTGGGCGAAGATTCAGTCTGGAAATGCAGAAGGATATGTTCCTGTAAATGTATTATATCTGGGAGAAGAAGCACAGAAGCATGCTGCAGAGTATGAAAAGTACCAGGCGACAGTAACGGCGGATGTATTAAACGTACGTGCTGGTCAGGGGACAGATACTCAGGTGCTGACACAGGTGACACTGAATCAGCAGTATCAGATAACAGGAAAACCGTCAAAGGGATGGTATCCGATTCAGGTAGGGGAAATTGCCGGATGGGTATCAGGTGAGTATATTAATATAGAAAAAATTTATTCCTATGCAGAGACAAAAGCTGAGGAAGAAGAAAGACTTGCACGGGAAGCTGCACAGAAAGCGGCAGAGGAAGCAAAGGCGGCAGAAGCTGCTATGATTCAAAGTCAGTCCTCAGCTGGACAGGCAGTGATTGATTATGCATGTCAGTTTATTGGAAACCCATATGTATGGGGAGGAACCAGCTTGACAGAAGGTGCGGATTGTTCAGGATTTGTACAGTCAGTATATGCAAACTTTGGTATTTCTCTTCCGAGAACAACCTGGGATATGGAAAGTGTAGGAGTACCGGTAAGCTATGAAGAAGCAATGCCGGGAGATATTGTTTTATATGACGGCCATGTCGGTTTATACATGGGAGACGGGAATATTGTCAATGCCATGAATGAAGAAGATGGGATAGGTATTTGCAGTGCTACCTATACAAATATCATAACAATCAGAAGAGTTCTGTAAATTAGTGCAGTATTTCAAAATTAACTGATTTTGAAATACTGCATTTTTCTTTGGAAAAGTAAGCGGAAAAAGGAGATGTCGTTTTTTGAAAAATAAAAAAATAGCAAGATGCACAAAAATGTAAAAAGATGTCGAAATCTTTAAAGTTGTAGTTTTTAACTTATCCACACTTAAAATAATGAAAAACGTGGAAAACATGAGATTTATCAAAAGTTATCCACATTATCCACACTCAAACATGTGTTTTTTGTGGATTACTTTTAATAAAAAAAGAACAAATGTTTTGGAGAGATATTATGAAAATAGGAGATTGTCGAAAAAAAACGAAAAAAATATTGACTTTCAAGTAGTCGAAAAGTGAAAAACATAAGGAAAATAATTCAGAAAATTTAACTAAATACAGGATGATTTTAAAATCTATTTTGTTTGTTTTATAGTTGATAATTTAAAAAATAGGGATTATAATAAAGAACGTTAAATAATAGAAGGAGGTACAGAGATGGAAGCATTTACAAAAAATACGACTATTGGCGAATTGTTAGCAGAATATCCTGGAGCTGCACCGATTCTGATGGAAATTGGCATGCACTGCTTAGGTTGTCCATCCTCACAGATGGAAACTTTAGATGAGGCTGCTATGGTTCACGGAATTGATGCTGATCTTTTAATTGAAAAGATTAATGCAGCGAGAGCAGCTGGTAAATAGATATAATAAGACAATATAATAAAAGGTTCCCCAAACTCTTAACAGGAAGTTTGGGGAACCTTTTTCGCATACAGAGCCAGGATTAAACACAAGCCAGATTCTGTACTGCATTTGCAGAAATAATCACTTCACAGTGTTCTTCCAGAAATGCAAGAACGCTTCCGGAAGCTTTTTCCAGTGTTCCGTATTCGGAAAGCATATTGCATATTTTATTAAACTCGTTGCTTGAATGGTCTGACTGTGTCAGTGCCAGTATATATATCTCATTCTCCTTATCCAGATACAGGGTATTGGAACCGTGATAAGCAGGTGCCACAAGGTGGGAGGCCTGAATTACCAAATCAATGCTGGTAAAAGAGAAAATCCGGGCATTCAATGGAGTTGTGTTCTTTTGAGGAACAGATGCCGGTTTGGTGTCTGCCGCCGCTTCTTTTACTTTATTCAGCAGATTCAGAAATTCTTCTGCGCCTTCTAGTTTTTCCAGCTGCTCAGCAGGAACAGAATCCGAATCCCCACTCTGTGTAAATCTGGAGAATCTGGTATCCAGTTCTTCCGGGTCTTCTACTTTGGTGATAATGAGTACAATAGAACCCGAAGATGAAGGAATTGCTTCAATCATCAGAGGAATATTTTCTGCTTCGAATCCGAAATCGAAAGATGCCTGCTGCATCATATCCCGGAACAGAGATTTTGCTTTTTCTGTACCGTAAGCCAGTTCACTCAATTTTAAATGACGGGCTGCTAAATCAGCATGTGTAAGAGTACAGCGAATTTGATTATCATTCAGTTTTTCAATTTTCATATAATCACATCCTTACGAATTGAAATCTCAAAATTATAGTTATTACGCATAAAACGTAACAATATATATCTTTTCACTATTAGTATAAACAAAAAAAAAATATATGTAAAGAAAAACAGTGGGAGTTTATAATTCTTTCATGTTATCAACAAATGTGAAGTACTTATAAACAAAAAACACATTGAAAGAGTGGGATTCTCTGTCTATAATGACAATTACAGAAGATAGTATTCCTTGATAAATATCAATTTATACAAGAAGGAGGGATGCCGGGAGTTTTAGAGTCATTACACGCGATTTTATTGAATTTGTCGTTTAATAAGGTATAGAAAGGCACATCTTAATATCTTTAATCAAAATTCAAGGTCTCCGGTTCGGAGACGAACTCAGAAAATAAATCAATAACATTAAGAAGCAATAAGAAACAATAAGAATAAGTTCACTGTGGTTCATACTATCTTCCGTACCGCGCCAGGTCTTAGGGTACGTCACAATCCTCCTGCCGGTCGCTGTTCTAACAAATGATATTTATCAGAGCCTCAGAGAAAGGAGTAGATAATGAAAACTGATGAGACAGCTTATCAGGAATTATTCCGGGAATTGGAAAGATATGAAAACAAAGGCGTATGTATGCTTATGGATGGAAGTCCGGCAAGTCCCATGCAGATTGTGGCTGCTCATATGACGAGAGAAAAGGGCAGTTATATGCGGGATTATATTATTGATACGGAAGGATACATAGAATCACTTTCTTTTGTAAATATTAATAGAAATAATCAGGCGTAGGATTCCCCTTTTCCACGTCGGACATACATGATATCGGTGATATTTCTAAATATGTTAAATGAAAATATCAAATTACTGATGACTGCTATAAAAGAGATATGGTATAATAAGGTCCAATAGGAGGTACGCATGGACGAAAGAAGAGAAAAAATTATGGACTCCCGTGGTACGGGAGAGCGTCTGCAAAATGCAAGAAGACGCCCAGGCGGAAATACTAAAAGACCACGAAATACACGTACAGAAGTGAGAAGAGCTGGAAAACCGAGAATGAGCAGCAGGGCAAGACGAAGAAAAAGGAATATGATTATCAGGACACTGCTTTTAATATTATTAATCATTGTGGCAGTAGGCGGGTTTATTATCTGGAAAAAATATGGCTCATCAAATGAGAAGGCAGATTTGGAACAATATTATGAAATAACTCGCGCTGATGATCTTGCCGTGATTGTGAATAACCAAATAGTTGGAAAAGCGGATGATGGAGCATATGGAGCCGGCGGGCGTATAATTGATGGTCGTCCTTATATAGAATATTCGGTCCTGCATCAATTTATTAATAAGAGATTCTATTGGGATTCCAATGAGAATGTTCTTCTTTATACATTGCCGAACGGAAGTGTTTCTGTAAGTGTTGGCAGCAGTGAATATACCGAAATCAATGAGAAAAAAAGTGAAGATTATGTTATCCTGAAAACAGAGGGAAAAACAGCATATGTAGCATTGGATTTTGTTCAGAAATACACGGATATGGAATACGGTGAATATCAGGAACCCAACAGGGTTATGATTATCAGTGAGTTTGGACAGACAACGGTGGCAACAGTGAAAAGAGATACTGAGGTACGTTATCAAGGCGGTGTAAAAAGCCTGATTCTGACAGAGATTAAAAAGTCGGATGAGGTAACGGTACTGGGGGATGAAGATGGCTGGAAAAAAGTTCGAACCAGTGATGGATTTATCGGATATGTAAAGACAAATACATTGAAGGATATCAGGAGTGAAATAATTTCCAGTGATTTTGAAAAACCGGTATACTCGAATATTTCGAAAAATTATACTATTAATATGGCATGGCACAATGTCGATAATGAAACTGCCAACGGGTATCTGCTGGAGACAGTTGCGTCAACGAAAGGTCTGACAACAATTGCACCGACATGGTTTCATATTGCAGACACGAATGGGAATCTTGCATCGATAGCAGATTCCACATATGTGAATTATGCACACCAGTTAAACCTGGAAGTATGGGCTGTACTCAGAGATTTTCATGGAGGTATTAATTCTTCTGATGAAACATACGAAGTGCTAAGCTACACATCTAAGAGAACTAATTTGATCAATCAAGTGATAGCTGAGGCATTGCAGAATGGAATTGATGGAATCAATTTGGACTTTGAGTTGATTTCCGCAGAATGTGCTGAGCATTATCTTCAATTTGTGAGAGAGTTATCTGTAAAATGCAGACAAAATGGGATAGTGCTTTCAATAGATAACTACGTACCAATGCCATATAATCAATTTTACGACCTGGAAGAGCAGGCAGCAGTTGCGGATTATATTATAATTATGGGATATGATGAACATACAGATGGTTCTTATGAAGCAGGTTCAGTGGCTTCATACGGTTATGTCAAAGACGGAATTGAGAATGCATTGAAATTAGTTCCAAATGAAAAATTGATTAATGCGGTTCCATTCTATACACGGCTCTGGTTTGAAACTCCGAAAACGGAGGAAGAGTTGGCGCAGGAGGCTGGTACGGAAGCTGCGAATTATCCGAATCATGTAACAAGCACCGCTTTGGGAATGGATGACGCCGAGCAGGCAATACAGAACGCAGGTGCAAAAATAGAATGGGATGATGAAGCAAAACAGAATTATGCACAGTGGGAAGCTGATGGAGGAACTTATAAAATCTGGTTGGAGGACAGCCAGTCACTGGAAGAAAAGCTGAATTTGATTAAACAAAATAATCTGGCAGGTGTGGCAGAATGGCGTATTGGCTGGGAAAGTTCAAATATCTGGGATTTGATTCTGCAGTATGTGAATTAAAGAGTATGAGGAAATAGTATTATTTCCGTAAAGAAGACATCCTCTTTCTGCATATATATGGAATAGTATATATCAGAGAGGGGATGCTTTTTTGCAGATTGGTAAATTTGTAAGTGTTGTAAAAGAAAAGGCGGCAATTTTAATTGCAGTTGTTTTGTTTATCTGTATTATTGTAGGCTGTCAGAAGGCAGGTGGATATTTGTATGAACGAATGACGGAAGAAGAGCGGGAAACGTCAGGAGAAGTACAAATTGCAAATAGCAGGAAGGTTGTAATTGATGCCGGGCATGGGGGCCAGGATCCGGGTAAAATTGGAGTGAACGGGGCAAAAGAAAAGGAAATAAATTTACAGATTGCATTAAAACTGAAAGAGTATCTCGAGAAGCAGAAGGTAGAAGTCGTTATGACACGGGACAGCGGAAAACGACTGGCAGGCTCTCAAGTTGAAGATTTAAGGATGAGAGTTAAGCTGGTAGATGAGGAAGCTCCGGTACTGGCAGTCAGTATTCATCAGAACAGTTATCCTCAGGAAAGTGTAAGAGGAGCTCAGGTCTTTTATTTTACGCATTCTGAGAAAGCGAAAAAAGCCGCTGAACTGATACAAAATGGATTAAAAGAAATGGATAAAGAGCATTCAAGAGAAATAAAAGCCAATACTACATATTATATGTTAAAAAATACACAATCACCAGTAGTAATCGTAGAATGTGGTTTTTTGAGCTGTCCAGAGGAAGCGGATATGCTGATTCAGGAGCAGTATCAACAGATGCTTGCAGAAAATATCGGTAATGGTATTCTGAAATATGTTGAGAGCCAATAAGAAAAATGTTATAATAAAAGTTATGGAGACAATAATAAAAAAAATAGATAAAAATCAAATAGACGAAAACATCATACGCGAGGCAGGAGAAATCCTGAGAGAAGGCGGTCTTGTTGCATTCCCAACGGAAACAGTCTATGGGCTGGGTGCCAATGCACTGGATGAGGAGGCGGCGAGAAAGACTTATGCGGCGAAAGGCCGTCCTTCAGACAATCCATTGATTGTTCATATTGCGGATTTTGATGATTTGGATGAGATTACGATGAATGTGCCCCCGGAGACAGAGGCTTTAGCACAGCGTTTTTGGCCCGGGCCATTGACTATGATTTTTGAAAAGAGCAGGCTTGTCCCTTATGGGACTACAGGCGGTTTGGAAACGGTTGCAGTGCGTATGCCAAGTGATCCGATTGCAAAAGAGCTGATATTGGCAGCAGGTGGATATGTTTCCGCACCCAGTGCGAATACTTCCGGAAGGCCCAGTCCGACAACAGCGGAACATGTATGGGAAGATCTGAATGGAAAGATTGAGATGATTATTGATGGTGGAAGTGTCGATATAGGTCTGGAATCTACGATTGTTGATATGACTGTTACACCGCCGATGATTTTAAGACCGGGAGCAATTACAGCGGATATGCTGGAGGAAGTAATTGGTGTTGTAAGTGTGGATGAAACCATTCTGGGAAGTGAGAGCAATCAGCCTCCGAAAGCGCCGGGAATGAAGTATCGCCACTATGCACCCAAAGCAAAACTGACAATTGTGCAGGGCAGTTTGAAGGAAGAAGTATTTGCTATCCGTCAACTGGCTTATGAAAAGGCACGTCAGGGCAAGACGATAGGTATTATCGGGACGGATGAGACAGTAGAATTTTATACACATGGACTGATTAAAAATATAGGTTCCCGTGAAAATGAAAAGACTATTGCAAGAAACCTTTATCGGATTTTGCGTGAATTTGATGAGGAAGACGTATCTGAGATATATAGTGAATCTTTTGCAATTCAGGGAATCGGGAATGCGATTATGAACCGGCTTGAGAAGGCTGCAGGACACTGCAGGATTCCGGCATCTGTGATTACAAAAGAGCAAAAATACAGAAGAATTGTATTTGTAAGTAATACAGATACGTGCCGTGGGCCTGTTGCTGCTCAGATTCTAAAGAAGCAGAATCTGGAGCAGGAATACTGGATTGACTCCAAAGGCATGGTTGTCCTGTTTCCTGAACCGGTCAATCAGAAAGCTGAAGCCATTATGAAAAGTAATCAAATGAGCCTGGAAGGTTACACATCGAGAAAGCTTACACAGAGGGATTTGAATCCGGATACACTGGTATTGACGATGGGCATGAATCAAAAGGAGAAAATTCTCGCAGAATATGAACATTCAGAAGAAGCATATACGGACAATGTATATACACTGAATGAATTTGTAGGAGACAATCTGGAAATTCCGGATCCATATGGGCAGCCGTTGACTGCATATGGTGAATGTTATGAGAAGATTACTTTATTAATAGAAAAATTGGCAAAAATTTTAAATTCATTTACTAAAGGAGGACAATAATGTCAAAAGTACATGTTATGGATCATCCGCTGATTCAGCACAAAATTAATTATATTCGAAGAGAGGATGTCGGAACAAAAGAGTTTCGTGAGGTAATCGGCGAAATTGCCAGCCTTATGTGTTATGAGGCAACAAGAGATCTGAAGCTTCAGGATGTAAAGATTAAAACACCAATTTGCGAGATGATTGGAAAGGAACTGACAGGAAAAAAACTTGCAGTGGTTCCGATTTTAAGAGCAGGGCTTGGAATGGTAGATGGAATGCTGTCACTGATTCCAGCAGCGAAAGTAGGTCATATCGGATTGTATCGTGACCCGGATACACTTGACCCGGTAGAATATTATTGTAAACTGCCGTCAGATTGCAGTGAGAGAGAAGTGTTCGTTGTAGATCCAATGCTTGCAACAGGTGGTTCCAGCGTTGCTGCAATTCAGATGCTGAAAGATAAGGGAGTGAGAAAAATCCGGTTTATGTGTATTCTGGCAGCACCAGAAGGTGTAAAGAAGATGCAGGAAGTGCATCCGGATGTAGACCTTTATATTGGTGTACTGGATGATCATTTGAATGACCACGGTTATATTGTACCGGGACTGGGTGACGCAGGAGACCGCATTTTCGGTACAAAATAAATACGGACAGGAGATGACAGACATGTCAGACAAGAGAGAAGATTACCTGATCTGGGATGAATATTTTATGGGAGTCGCAATGCTTTCGGGAATGCGCTCCAAGGATCCCAATACTCAGGTTGGATGCTGTATTGTAAGCCAGGATAACAAAATTCTGTCTATGGGATATAATGGATTTCCAAAAGGATGTTCTGATGATGAGTTCCCGTGGGCAAGAGAAGGCAGTGATCCGTTGGAGACAAAGTACCTTTACTCAACTCACAGCGAACTGAATGCCATTCTGAATTACAGTGGAGGAAGTCTGGCAGGAGCGAAACTCTATGTTTCTTTGTTTCCCTGTAACGAATGTGCAAAAGCAATTATTCAGTCAGGGATTAAAGAAGTGATTTATGATTGCGATAAATATGCAGATACTCCAAGTGTAAAAGCCTCCAAACGTATGATGGATGCTGCCGGAGTAAGATATCATCAGTATCACCGAACCGGCAGGGAAATAAAAATACAGCTGTAAACAGAATAAAACAGCCGCTGCATGAATACATATGTCATATATATAATCAGGAGGGCAGAGTATGGGAAATAAGGCAGCGGCTGTTATTTTACGTTTTTTTATCCGTGCGGTAATCGGAATGGGACTAATTTGGTTTATTAACCAGTATATTCTCCCTGCAGGAAATGACTGGAAGGTGGGAATGAATGTGGTATCTGTTCTGACATCCGGAAGTCTTGGAGTTCCGGGAGTTTGTCTGCTTTACGGAATTATGATTTACCAGAGTTTGTAAAACTATTGAAAAAACATCCAAAATTGTATATTTTTAAATATAAAAAGGATAAAATGAAGATTAGTTTCAATAGAAATATAATGAAAGTAAGAAAAAATAATTGACAATGCTAGTAAAAAAATATATAATATTCACATCAAAAGCAGTATTTTTTATCAGTATGCAGCGAAGCATAGAAACATCGAAAGAATGCAAAGGCGCAGAAAGTAAAAGGTACTTTTTTTATACCAAATTTAGGTTGCTTTTGCCTAACATTACAGGGAAGATAAAAAGGAGAGAAGGCTATGAAAAGATACAAAAAGATTCTTGCGGTTTTACTTGCAGGAACGATGACATTTTCTGTGGCAGCATGCGGCAGTAAGAAGAGTGATAATGACAGCCAGAAAACAGCAACAACAGCGGCTGTTGATGAAGAAGGGTACATTGTAAGAGCATCCAATACGGATTCTAAATCTCAGGATAACGATCTCGTGATAGCAGTAGAGGGAAGTGTATCTTCTATGGATCCTGCTAATATTCCGGATACAACAGCGATTTCCGCAACTAGAGGATGTTATGAAGCGCTGGTTAAATTTGATGAGAATCAGGAAATTGTAGGTCTGCTTGCAGAAACATATGAAGTATCTGATGATTCTCTGACATATACATTCCATTTAAGAGAAGGTGTAAAATTCCAGGATGGAACCGATTTCAATGCGGCAGCAGTAAAAGCGAACTATGACCGCATCATGGATAAGAATAATAATCTTCGTATGAGAAGAACATATGTTAGAACAGAAGAAGATGGAACAGAGGTAAACCGTGTGGCAAGCCTTGAGACACCGGACGATTATACAGTAGTGTTTACATTATCTGAGCCATGGTCTCCATTTTTAAATCGTCTGACACAGTTTGCAATGATCAGTCCAGATGCACTGGCTGAGTATGGTAATGATATTATGAACCATCCGGTAGGAACAGGTCCTTACAGATGTGTAGAGTGGTCTGAAGGTGATGAGACAAAATTTGAACGTTTTGAAGATTACTGGGGAGAAAAGCCAGGCGTTGATACTGTAACAATCAAGGAAGTACCAGAAGCAGGAACACGTACAGCAATGCTTCAGACAGGAGAAGCAGACTTCATTTATCCAACAGCATCCGACCAGATTGAAGCAATCCAGGGTACAGATGATGTAAATATTATGGCTGCAGATTCTAACATTTTCAGATATGTTACATTAAACATGAATCTTCCAGAATTACAGGACGTAAGAGTACGTCAGGCAATGAACTATGCAATTGATAAAGACGCATATAATACGGTAATGTATTCCGGATATGGAAAAGAAGCAACATCCTGTGTACCTGATAGTATTCCGGGATATGAGGAACAGACAGCATACAGTTATGACCTTGATAAAGCAAAAGAATTAATGAAAGAAGCAGGATATGAGGACGGATTTGATCTGACACTGTGGGGAGATAATACAACACAGGAAATCAAAGGTATGACTTTTATCAAACAGCAGTTAGCACAGATTGGAATCAATGTAGAAGTTGAGCCGATGGAATCTGCAACACTGAGCGATAAGATTTATGTGGATCAGGATGAAGCAGAAATCAACATGTGGTATGTAAACTGGTCAGCATCTGACTTTACAATGGATGGTTCTCTTCGTTCTATCTTATATGGCGCGATGTGCCCTCCGGTCAATGCAAATACTGCTTACTATCACAATTCTGAAGTAGATCAATTATTGGATGAAGGTCTGAAAACAGCAAATCAAACTGAGCAGGACGAGATCTACAGCAAAGTTCAGAAACAGATTTGGGAAGATGCACCATGGCTGTTCCTTGGAAATGACCGTATCATCTATTCACAGAAAGCATATCTTTCAGGTGTAACAATTGCACCAGATGGAGCGTTTGATTTCTCAAAGGCTGTTCTTGCACAATAATTGAAACTGAGAACAAGCAGAAAATAATTTATAAAAGATTTAACCAGGAACTGTCATTTATTAAATCTGTCATTTTTACAGATGTGAAAATGGCAGTTCTTTGTCGATAAGGAGGCAAATATGGGACGTTATTGCTTAAAACGAATTTTAAGTACAATTCCGTTAGTGCTGGTCATCTCATTTGTGATTTTTATGTTTATTCACATGATTCCCGGTGATCCGGCAAGACAGATAGCAGGAAAAGATGCTACACAGGCAGAAGTAGCAGTTGTGCGTGAACAGTTGGGTCTGGATGATCCGCTTCTTGTACAGTATGGAAAATACATGAAAGGTCTTGTAACGGGAGATCTTGGAATGTCTATTAAAAACGGAAAAACTGTAGTGGAGACGATTGCGCCGAGACTGCGGCCGACATTGATGCTGACAGTATCATCAATTATATGGGCAGCTATCATTGGTATTTCGATAGGTGTGCTTTCCGCTGTATTCCAGGGAAAGGCACTGGATTATCTTGGAATGCTGATTGCAATTTCCGGTATATCTGTTCCGGGATTCTGGCTGGGTCTGGAATTAATACAGGGATTTTCCGTAGGACTTGGACTGCTTCCGACGGGAGGACTGGACAGCTGGCAGAGCTATATTCTTCCGTCACTGACAATGGGAGCCGGTGTTATGGCAATTCTTGCAAGATTTACAAGATCCAGCATGCTGGAAACACTGAGAGAAGATTATGTGCGTACTGCCCGGGCGAAAGGATTGGCAGAAAATCTGGTAGTAATGCGGCATGCATTTAAGAATTCTTCTATTGAGATCATTACTGTTACGGGGCTGCAGATAGGAGGTCTCCTTTCAGGATCAGTTATGGCAGAAACGGTATTCTCTATTCCGGGATTGGGCCGCCTTCTGGTAGATTCTATTAATTTCCGTGATTATAAAGTAGTACAGGCATTATTATTATTTTTCGCGGTAGAGTACATCGTTATCAATCTGATTGTAGACCTGCTGTATGGTGTAATCAACCCGAAAGTACGTTATGAGTAGGAGGGAAGACATGGAAAAAACAAATATGACAACAGAAAACAATAAACAATTCATGTCTGCTGAAGAACTTCCGAAAGCACAGAGCAGATTTAAGGCGTTTATCAAGAAGTTTTTAAAACGTAAAACCGCAGTGGTTTCTTTTGTATTTATTGTATTTATTATTTTAATGGCAATTATTGCACCTTATATTGTTCCGTATGATGCAAGTCAGGCAGACTATTCTAATCTTCTTCAGGGACCTGGTGGTTCTCATATCTGGGGAACGGATGAATACGGACGAGATGTATTCAGCCGTTTGATGGTAGGAGCAAGATTATCATTGTCAAGTGCGCTGATTGCAACTGTTATTGGTACTGCAATAGGTGTGGTGTTGGGATTGATCGCAGGATTTTATGGGGGAATTATCGATTCACTGATTATGAGATGCTGTGATGTACTGTTTGCTTTCCCGGATATTCTTCTTGCAATTGCAGTTGTTGCGATTATCGGACCGGGTATGATTAACGTAATGATTGCGGTAGCTGTATTTACAGTGCCTTCCTTTGCACGTATCATACGAAGTGCGACCTTATCGGTGAAGGAATCATTGTACGTGGAGGTAGCCCGTTCTCTTGGATGTAAAAATGGCAGAATTCTGTTCGTACATATCTTCCCAGGTACAATACAGTCTTTAATTGTAAACTTTACCATGCGTATCGGTACTGCAATCCTGGCAGCATCGTCATTGAGTTTCCTCGGATTCGGAGCGAATGTTACAGAGCCTGACTGGGGGGCAATGCTTTCACAGGGACGCAACTATCTGAATACTGCTCCGCATATGGTTTTATTTCCTGGTATCTTAATTTTCCTGACGGTTCTTGCATTCAATCTTTTAGGGGATGGATTAAGAGATACTCTGGATCCGAAGATGAACTAGGAGGATAGATGAATGGCAGAAAAATTATTAGAAGTAAAAAATCTACGTACAGAATTTAAAAGAGATAAAACATGGGTTACGGCCGTGAATCATGTTTCTTTTTCTATTGATAAAGGGGAAATTCTTGGTCTGGTAGGAGAATCAGGATGTGGAAAATCCGTAACATCTTTGTCTATCATGAGACTTTTGAGTCCGGGGAACAGCAGAATTTCTGAAGGAGAGGTTCTGATGAATGGAAAAGATGTTTTGAAAATGGATAAGAAGCAAATCCGTAATATTAGAGGACGTGAAATATCGATGATTTTCCAGGAGCCGATGAACTCCTTGAATCCCTGTATGAAAATCGGAAAACAAATTGTGGAGGCAATTTTGCTTCACAATAATATCAGCAAGGACGAAGCATACAAAAGAGCTGCGGATGTCCTTAGACTTGTAGGAATCCCGGAACCTGATGTGACATTGAAAAGCTATCCGCATCAGCTTTCCGGAGGTATGTGTCAGCGTGTAATGATTGCCATGGCAATGTCATGCGAACCGGAACTTTTGATTGCGGATGAGCCGACAACCGCTCTCGATGTTACAATCCAGGCGCAGATTTTAGAGCTGATGGAAGAAATCAGAGAAAAGAAAAATACAGGAATATTGATGATTACCCATGATTTAGGAGTCGTGGCGGAAATGTGCTCTCGTGTAATTGTTATGTATGCAGGACGTATTGTGGAAGAAGCACCGGTGAAAGAGCTTTTTGCGAATCCAAAACATCCATATACACAGGGCTTGATTGCATCTGTCCCAAAACTTGGAAGTGGGGAGGAATCTCTTCCGTCTATTCCGGGAAGTGTGCCTGATTTGGCAGTAATGCCGAAAGGATGTAAATTTGCTCCACGGTGTAAGTTTGCAATGGATATCTGCCATGAGCAGGAACCGGAACTGGAAGAAATTGATGGAACCGGAATACGCAGATGCAGATGCCATCTGATGAATCAAAAAGAACAGGAGGCAGCGAACGTATGAGTGAACCATTAATATCCGTAAAGGATATTGTAAAAACATTTTCTGCAAATAAAGGAATGTTTGGAAAGAAAAAAACAGTACATGCAGTAAATGATGTGTCATTTGACATTATGCCGGGTGAGACATTTTCATTGGTAGGAGAATCCGGATGTGGAAAATCCACAACAGGTCGTTTGATTGACCATTTGCTGACACCGGATTCGGGAGAAATCTGGTTTCAGGGAAAAGATATTTCAAAACTGAGTGAGAAGGAGATGCGTCCTCTTCGTTCGGATATTCAAATGATTTTCCAGAACCCTTATGGTTCCTTGAATCCAAGAATGAAAATCCAGGATTTGATAGGAGAACCCCTGTTGATTCATACGAATATGACGGCAGGTGAGCGTCTGAAAAAGGTACATGAACTCCTGGAAGTTGTAGGGTTAAGTCCATCTCATGGGGAGCGTTATCCACATGAATTTTCAGGTGGACAGCGTCAGCGTATCGGAATTGCAAGAGCCTTGACTGTACAGCCCAAGCTGATTATTGCCGATGAACCGGTTTCTGCTCTTGATGTTTCTATCCAGGCACAGGTGTTGAACCTGCTTCAGGATTTACAGAAGAAATATAATCTTACATATTTGTTTATTTCTCATGATTTAAGTGTTGTAGAAATGATTTCAGATAGAATTGCGGTTATGTATCTTGGAACAATTGTAGAAACTGCAAAAAAAGAGGAGCTTTATGCAAATCCAAGACATCCGTATACAAAGGCATTATTATCAGCGGTTCCGATTCCGGATCCGGATCATAAAAAGAACAGAATTTTACTAAACGGCGATTTGCCAAGTCCGACAAATCCTCCGACAGGATGCCTGTTCCATACCCGCTGTCCGTACTGTACAGAGAAATGCCGTACAGAAAAGCCACAGGCGCAGATGATAAGTGATGGACATATGGTAAAATGCCATTATCCTGAATTGACAGAAAAGTAAAGGAGAGAAGATCATGTATGTGTTTAACCGCGAGGCGTATGAAAAACGCATGGAATGGTATAAAGATGCACGTTTCGGAATGTTTATCCACTGGGGATTGTATTCTATTCCAGCACGTGGAGAATGGGTCAGAAGTACAGAAGAAATGCCAAAAGAAGAGTATATGAAATACTTTGAGGAGTTTAACCCTACGGATTATGATCCGAAACAATGGGCAAAGGCAGCAAAAGACGCAGGAATGAAATATGTGGTGTTGACAGCAAAACATCATGACGGTTTCTGCCTGTATGACAGTCAGTATACGGATTTTAAATCAACAAATACAAAATGCGGGCGGGACTTGGTTGCGGAATTTGTTGAGGCTGTCCGTGCGGAAGGTTTGAAGGTTGGACTTTATTTCACACTTCTGGACTGGTATCATGACGATTATCCTCATTATGGAGATAAAATCCATCCGATGAGAAATAACGAAAACTATAAGAATGATAGCAGGAATTTCGATAACTATCTGACATATATGCATAACCAGATTCGAGAAATTTGTACCAATTATGGAAAACTGGATGTGCTCTGGTTTGATTTTTCATATGATGATATGCGTGGTGAAAAGTGGAAGGCGGCGGAGTTGATTCAGATGGTAAGGAGCCTTCAGCCAGATGTGATTATTGATAATCGTCTGGAAGTAAGTGGTGAAGGATATGGTTCTCTGGCGTCCGGAAATCCTACACCGTATCATGGGGACTTTGTAAGCCCCGAACAGATGATTCCTCCGAATGGAATTCAGGATGTAAATGGAAATGATATAGCATGGGAAGCCTGTGTAACTATGAATAACAACTGGGGATTCTGTGCAGTTGATCATTATTTTAAACCGGCTTCCATGTTGATTAAGAAGCTGGTTGAGTGTGTATCTAAAGGCGGAAACATGCTGTTGAATGTAGGGCCTGATGCAAGAGGAAGAATTCCGGAAAAATCCATGGAGATTCTTTCCGTAATTGGTAAATGGATGAGAGATAACTCTGAAAGTATTTATGGCTGCGGCAAGGCTGGAATTGATAAACCGGAATTCGGACGTGTTACAAGAAATGGAAACAGACTGTATTTTCACCTTTATGAGAATAGTATAGGACCTGTACCCCTTTTGGGAATCAAAAAGGAAGAAGTGGAAGCAATCCGGTATCTGGCAACAGGAGCTGAGGTACCTGTTTCTACAAGTTGGGTACATAGTGATTATCCGGATATTGTATTTGCGGACTTGGGACCGGATCCGATTCTTCCGGATGAGATAGATACTGTTCTGGAAGTGGTTCTTAAAGAGTAGGAGGAGAAATATGATTCAGTTAACAGGACAGTGTCAGAAGGATACTGTGGTTGTGTTTATAGATAAAGAAAACCTGGCGAAAATGGAGCAATCAGCAAAGACAGCCGGAGTATTTAAGGCTAATTACCTGGAGACAGCGTGGATATCAGAGCAAGATGGCAGATGGAAGCTGTTTGTAGGAATGGGAGAAGAGCATCTCGATAAAATACAATTAAAAGAACTTGCTGCAAAAGCTGTAAAAGAATGTAAAGGGAAAGAAATCCATGAGTTTTCTCTGGATATTACGTCAGTCATCAGCAAATATTCTGTAAAAGCCGTTCGTGATCTCACGGAAGGTGCAATACTGGGACAATATGAGCAGAAAATGTTCAAGAAAAAAGAAAGTAAAGAGATTCAAATAGAATTTTGCTATTCCGAAAAAGAGAGTCTGGACGAGCTTTGTACATACTTGGATGAGACGGTTTCCATTGCAGAGGGAATTTGGTTTGCGAGAGATATGGTGAATCTTCCGGCAAATAGACTTCGTCCGGAAAATTTTGCAGAGGCTGTTGCAGACCTTGTAAAGGGTACTGCGATTGAGACAGAAATCATACATGTGGATGAGTTGAGAAAGATGGGAATGGATGCTCTGCTCAGTGTTGGTGACAGCAGCGAATTTCCGCCGTGTATGCTGGTTATGAGATATAAAGGAAATCCAGACAGCAGCCGGACGATTGGATTAATTGGAAAAGGAGTTACCGTAGATACAGGGGGATACTGTCTGAAGCCTGCAAACTCCATGCTAGGAATTAAGGGCGATATGGCAGGAGGTGCAGCGGTATCTGCAGCATTATATGCACTGGCAAAGAACCAGGTAAAAACCAATGTTGTAGTTGTAGTGCCAATGTGTGAAAACAGGATTTCTCCGGGAAGTATGCTTCCGGGTGATGTGATTCATTCCTATGCGGGCAAGACAATTGAGATTGCAAATACAGATGCAGAAGGAAGACTGATCTTGGGTGATGCAGTTTCGTATGCTGTAAAAAATGAGCATGTAACGGAGCTGCTGGATATTGCTACGCTGACAGGTGCGGTGGTCAATATGCTTGGTTTCACAATCGGTGGAGCAATTTGTGATAATGATAAATGGTTCCATGAATTTTACGAGGCATATCAGACATCTGGAGAGCGTTACTGGAGACTGCCGTTTTATAAAGAACATGAAAAAATGATTGAAAGTAAGATTGCAGATATCAGAAACCTGGGTGAGAATCACTGTGGAACGATTACAGCAGGATTGTTTATCCGGGAATTTGCAGAAAAGCATCCATGGCTGCATCTGGATATTGCAGGAACAGCATGGGTGGATTCTCCAATCTTTGAATTCCAGGCAGCGGGAGCTACCGGAGCGGGAGTATCCACAATTTATTATCTTTGCAGCAGATAAATACAGAAATGAAAAATCTGAGAGCAAGAAACGATTTTGGAGGAATTTAGAATGCAGGGACACCATATATTTTTAGCGGAAAGCCAAGGGCGTATTGAAGAGGCCTATGCAAAGAGAAAAGCAAAATTTCCGGAGATTTTGAAAGCTGCGGAAAAAGAATTCTGTACAGCAGATGAAGAAACGGTGCTTGCAGTAAAGTATTTGTATAGTTTTATGCCGTACAGTGATTTGGGAAATTATACCGCTGCGACATTTCTGGATTATGCAAAACACAGTGTGTTCCTTTGGAAAACTCAGGAAGAAGTGAGAAAACTTCCGGAAGATATTTACTTGAATTATGTATTGTATCATAGAGTAAACGAGGAAGAAATTGCCCCTTGCAGAAGTTTCTTTTATGAGCAGATGGCGGACCGCATTCGGGGAATGAAAGGTGAAGAAGCTGCAAAGGAAGTAAATTACTGGTGTGCAGAAGAAGCATCTTATCATTGTACGGATGACAGAACGTTGTCTGCTATATCAGTGTATCGCAGAGGAAATGGACGATGCGGAGAAGAGTCTGTCTTTACGGTCAATGCGATGAGAAGTGTCGGAATTCCTGCCCGACAGGTATATGCACCGAAGTGGTCACATTGCGATGATAATCATGCGTGGGTAGAGGTTTGGCTGGATGGAAAATGGTATTTTACAGGAGCTTGTGAGCCGGAACAGATTCTGAACAGGGGATGGTTCACAAACGCATCTTCCCGTGCGATGATGGTACATTCTCGTCTTTTCGATGAGCAGATTCCTGACAACGGGTGTGTAATTGGAAAAGACGGGATTACTACAATGCTGAATGAGTTGGAGCGTTATGCAAAGGTAAAAGAGATAGAAGTACAGGTAATGTACGAAGATGGAACTTTGGCAGCTGGTGTGGAAGTTCTGTTTGAAGTTCTGAATTATTCAGAATATGCTCCAATTGCAGAATGCAGGACAGATGAGAATGGAAAAGCTTTGTTGGTGACAGGAATGGGAAGTCTGCATATACACGTAAGAGAAGAGGACAAGTTTGCCGAAGCCTTTATCGATGTCCGAAAAGAGGATAAGGTAAAGCTTTGTTTAAAGGAAACGGATGCAGAAGAATGTTGGAAAGCGTATGATATGATTGCTCCCAAAGATGCTCCAATCAACGCAGATATGCCTACAAAAGAGCAGAAAGAAGCAGGAAACCAACGGCTTGCACTGGCAGAAGCAAAACGACTGAAAAAGGTGGAGACCTGGGTACATACTGATAGAGAGACTTTTCTTAAATCAGAAGATAAAAGTCAGCTCAGGGAGAAAATGCTGGAAGTTCTGACAGAAAAAGATCAGACAGATTTACGGCGGGATGTATTGGAAGAACATCTGAAGTATGCAGCAGGATTTGAAGGCACTACAAAGCAGAAGATATTTATAAAATATATATTGAATCCTCGAGTGGAGGATGAAGTTCTTCAGACATACAGGGCAGCAGTTTTGGAGACTCTTACAGAAGAAGAGCAGGAAGCAT
>CASERA010000027.1 GCA_949290175.1 uncultured Ruminococcus sp. | reverse complement strand
GTAATAGAAACATCAACACCTTCTTTGTGCATGATTGCAACGCCTTCACGTACATCATTTGCTCCATAGCAGTTAACCTTTGAACGGAGTCCGTCTGAATAAGGAATTCTCTGAACCTCTTTCAATTCTCCTGTATAATAATCATACTCTGTCTCAACATAAGTAAATCCATTAATTCTGGAAATAATCTTTGCCGCATCTTTTCCAAGTCCATTCAAAATAACACGAAGTGGTTTTTTACGAACTTTGTTTGCTTTTTCCGCGATACCAATCGCACCCTCAGCGGCTGCGAATGACTCGTGTCCTGCCAGAAATGCAAAACAGTCTGTATCTTCTTCCAGAAGCATTTTTCCAAGGTTACCATGTCCCAAACCAACTTTTCTCTGGTCTGCTACAGAACCCGGGATACAAAAAGACTGAAGCCCTTCACCGATTGCAGCTGCTGCATCCGCTGCTTTCTTACATCCTTTTTTGATTGCAATTGCTGCACCTACTGTGTAAGCCCATTTTGCATTTTCGAAACAGATTGGCTGAATTCCTTCAACCATGCTGTAAACGTCAAGCCCTGCTGCTTTTGTTACTTCTGCAGCTTCTTCAATAGAATTAATACCATATTCTGCTAATTTTGCAAGAATCTGTTTTTCTCTTCTTTCATATGATTCAAATAATGCCATTGATATAGTCCTCCTTATTCTTTTCTCGGGTCAATAATCTTAACAGCATCGTCAACACGGCCATACTGTCCCTGTGCTTTTTCAAATGCTGTGTTAGCATCATCTCCGCCTTTGATGAAATCCATCATCTTTCCAAAGTTTACAAATTTGTATCCAATGATTTCATCATCTTCGTTCAGAGCGATTCCTGTTACATAACCGTCTGTCATTTCAAGATAACGAGGTCCCTTTTTCAATGTTCCGTACATTGTACCAATCTGAGAACGAAGTCCTTTTCCAAGGTCTTCCAGTCCTGCACCGATTGGAAGTCCGTCTTCAGAAAATGCACTCTGTGTTCTTCCGTATACAATCTGAAGGAATAATTCTCTCATAGCTGTATTGATAGCATCACATACAAGGTCTGTATTCAGAGCCTCCAGTAATGTTCTTCCTGGTAAAATTTCAGAAGCCATTGCTGCAGAGTGTGTCATACCTGAACATCCTACTGTCTCTACTAATGCTTCCTGAATAATTCCGTCTTTTACATTCAATGTCAGCTTACATGTTCCCTGCTGAGGAGCACACCAGCCTACACCGTGTGTCAATCCGGAGATATCTTTGATTTCTTTTGCCTGTACCCATTTAGCTTCTTCTGGAATTGGAGCTGCGCCATGGTTCACGCCCTGTGCAACCGGACACATCATTTCTACTTCGTGTGAATAAATCATGTTAAAACTCCTTTCGAAAATATATGATTGTTTTTCACGAGGTTTTTCCTCTACGGTATTGATAATTTCTTAACACCGCATACGTATTTATTTTCTCATAAATTACAACTTTCGTCAATCATCACTTTCTACAACATTCCCCATATTTCGGGGATTTTTATGACATTCCTATGCGGTTCTCAATCTGTCTGGAATTATTTTGAAAACCACTCTCATTTGCATTGCTTTTCAAGCATTTTTCTTCTTTTCACTTATTCTGACAATTCGTCTATCAGCATCTGAAGTGCTTTTTCTACCGTGTGAATCCGGTTTTCCAATCGGCCGCCTTGAAACTCATATTTCCGTACTTTTGTTTTTCCTCGAACACAGCATCCGATATAAACAAGTCCTACCGGCTTCTCTTCCGTTCCGCCTCCCGGCCCTGCAATTCCCGTAGCACTTAATGCGGCATCTGCATCCGCTTTTTTTGCCGCTCCTTCTGCCATTTCTCTTGCTGTTTCTTCACTAACTGCACCATATTTCTTCAGTGTCTCCCGGCGGACTCCTATCAGATGCTCTTTTGCTTCGTTAGAATATGTTATATATCCTTCATGAAGAACTTCTGAAGCCCCCGGAACGTTCACCAATGTTCCGGCAATCAAACCTCCCGTACAGGATTCTGCCGTTGTGACTGTCATCTCATGCTTTAACAAAAGTTCTACCGCCAGCTCTTCTAATGATTTTTCTGAATCTTTCTCTCTTTTTAGAATCCAGTCCGCATACATCTTACATCCCTCCGTGTGTCAATACCTGCACATTCTTCGCCACATAATCTATCAGGGAGATAATGGTCAGAGCAAGGGCAATCCAAATCAAAGCCTGTCCGATGAAATCGAACACTCCACCCAAATCCATAATCAGTACAATCACCATCGCCATCTGGAAAACAGTTTTAAATTTTCCCCAGTAACTCGCGGCAATTACGATTCCATTATCAGAGGCAACCAGACGGAACCCGCTGATAATAAATTCTCGTGCAATAATTACAATTACAACCCAGGCAGCCAAAGTGCCTTTTTCAATCAAACAAATCATTGCAGAACATACTAATAATTTATCAGCCAGCGGATCCATGAATTTCCCGAAATTCGTTACCAGATTATATTTTCTTGCAATTTTCCCATCCAGTAAATCTGTCAGACTGGCAACTACAAAAATTGCAAGGGCAATCCATTTATTTGCCGCACCGCCCCAGTCCGTCAACATAAACAATACAAAAAACGGTACCATAATCACTCGTAATACAGTCAGTTTATTGGGTAAATTCATTAGATAAGTCCTCCTATCAAATCATAATCCACTGCTCCGGATACCTTCACTTTCGCAAAATCACCTGACATCAACTCTTCCTCTGCATTCACAAAAATCAATCCGTCTACATTCGGTGCATCACGATATGTACGTCCAACATAAGCATTCTCATCGGCAACTTTTCCTTCAATCATAACGAGAACTTCCCGCCCAATCATATTTTCTGCTGTATCAAATGCGATTTCCTGCTGTAATTCCATCAATTCCGCCTGACGGGCCTCTTTGACTTCGTCCTCAATTTGTCCATCCATTCTGGCAGCGGCCGTACCCTCTTCCGGCGAATACGTGAATACTCCCAAACGGTCAAACTCCATCTCATCCACAAATGCCATCAGCTCTTCGTGCTGTTCCTGCGTTTCCCCCGGGAAACCGGTAATCAATGTTGTCCGAAGTGCAATATCCGGAATTTCTTTTCTCAGTTTTCCAATAATATCAATTAACTCTTGCTTTGTTGTCCTGCGTCCCATGCGTTTTAAAATCTCATCGTTTGCATGCTGAATTGGAAGGTCCAGATAATGACAGATTTTCGGTTCTTCTTTTATAACCTGAATCAGTTCATCCGTAATTTCCTCCGGATAACAGTACAGAATTCGAATCCAGCGGATCCCCGAAATCCTACATAGTTCTCTTAAAAGTTTGGGCAGTGATTTTTCACCATACAAGTCCTTTCCGTACAATGTCGTTTCCTGAGCCACTAAAATCAATTCCTTCACACCTTGTTCCGCCAGATATTCCGCTTCTTGAATCAGGCGTTCCATGGGCACACTTCTGTAATTCCCTCTGACTTTTGGAATAATACAGTATGTACAATGCTTGTCACACCCTTCCGCAATCTTCAAATATGCAAAATGTCCTCCGGTTGTCACCAGACGCTTTGTCTCTACTTCAGGCAATGAATCCGTATCTTCAATCGTCACTGTATGGTGTCCTTCCAGCGCTTCGTCAACAGCATCCAAAATTTTATCATATGCCGTTGTTCCAAGCACTGCATCTACTTCCGGAATTTCATCCAGAATTTCTTGACGGTAACGCTCTGCCAGACATCCTGTCACTACCAGCGCCTTTAATTTTCCTTCTTTTTTATACTCTGCCATATCCAAAATATTCTGGATACTTTCTTCCTTTGCATCGTTGATAAAACAGCAGGTGTTAATCACAATGATATCCGCCTGCTTCTCATCATCTACCATCTGATACCCTCTGGAGGCAAGTAGTCCCAGCATTACTTCCGTATCTACCAGGTTCTTATCACATCCCAAAGAAATAAATAATATATTCATATTTCATCTCCTTTACACAACAAGGCAGATACCGTATGGCATCTGCCTTTCTTCTCTATTTTTTGTTTTATTCTTCTCCTGTATTTTCAGCCAGAATTTTTAACTTTCCTTCATTCAGCTCTTCAATTGCAACGGACAGTGGTTTTTCTCCTGCTCTGGCATTCACAAGCGGAAGGTCCCCATCGATAATCTGCCGTGCTCTTTTTGATGTAGCCATTACAATCGAATAACGGCTGTTAACAACCTTTGTGTCGCCCTCCTCGACGTCCTTGTTTACAACTTTCATCAAATCTGTATAAGATGGATGTAACATGTTCTATTCGTCTCCTTTCACATTCCTTTTTAACGCTTCTTTCATATTTTGTATAAATTCCTCATTACGGGAACTTCTGCGGTGCTCTCCCTGGATAATCTCATGCATTATCCTGACACATGTATCCAGATTATCATTGACAATCAGATAGTCATATCTGTCCATCCCCTCAGCTTCCTCTGCGGCACGTGCCATTCTGGATGCAATGACTTCCGGTGTCTCCGTACCACGCCCAACAAGTCTGCTGTGCAGTTCCTCCACAGTCGGTGGTGTTACAAAGAGAAGAAGCGTGTCCGGAAAACGTTCTTTTACTTTCAGAGCCCCCTGAATTTCAATTTCCAGAATTACATCTTTTCCGGCCTCCAGCTGTTGCTCAACATATTCCCGGGGTGTTCCGTAATAATTTTCCACATACTTAGCATACTCTATCAGCTCTTCTTTCGCAATCATTTTTTCAAATTCTTCTTTGCTTTTGAAAAAATACTCTCTTCCATCCGCCTCTCCTTCGCGGGGATTTCTTGTTGTTGCGGAAATAGAAAGTGCATAGGTTTGCTCATACCGCTTCAGCAGCTCCTTCATCAGAGTTCCCTTGCCGGAACCCGAAAATCCGGATACTACAATTAAAATTCCTCTTTGATTCATTCTTTTGATTACTCCAATCTACCTAATTATTCTATATTCTGTATCTGCTCCCTGATTTTCTCAATTTCAGTCTTCAAACCGATGGCACAGTTAGATACCTCCAGATTATTGGCTTTGGAAAGAATGGTATTCGCTTCCCGGTTCATCTCCTGTGCAATAAAATCGAGCTTCCGTCCGATACCATCTTTTTCCTCCAAAGTACTCCGCATATGAGAAATATGGCTTTTTAAACGAACCACTTCTTCATCTGTGCAAATTTTATCTGCAAATAGAATCACTTCAGCGGCAATCCTGCTTTCTTCTATCTGTGTATCTGTCAGAAGCTCTTTTACCTTGTCTTCCAGCTTTTCACGATACAGGGTAATAATTTGCGGTGAACGTTCTTCCACATCAGCAACCAGTGCCTCCATACCATCCAGCTTCTGAAGAATATCTTCTTTCAGATTTCTGCCTTCTGCCATTCTGTTTTCCACAAACTGTACAAATGCGCCTTCCAGTGCCTCTTTCAGCCCTGCCCAGAGCATTTCTTCATCTTCCGCTTGTTCTTCCATTGTCAGCACCTCCGGATATTTGGAAAGTGTGGAAACACGGATGTCGTTTTCTAATCCAAACTCTTCACTCATCTGTTTGAAATACTTGAGATATTCTGCTGCCAGTGCAGCATTATATTTCAAAGCTGCCTGCTGCTCTGAGGAATCTTCATATGAAATAAAGATATCAATCTTCCCCCTGTTCACATATTGCTTTAGAAGGTTACGGATTGCAGTCTCGAAAAAATACATTTTTTTCGGCATCCGTATATTAACATCCAGATATCTGTGATTCACACCCTTCAGTTCTACTGTAAAGCTTCTAGAATCTCTCTGCACTTCGCATCTTCCAAAACCAGTCATACTTTTTATCATGTTGTTACCCTCTGCAATCTTTAGAAATTCATTTTAACAGTATACCCTTTTTTATTCCTTCAGGTCAAGCATCTGTTTCCAGAGAAATAAATTGAAATTTTGTCACATCAAATAATCCCATATCTGTCAGTTTCAATTCCGGTATCACTGCCAGAGACATAAAGCACAAAGTCATCATTGGTTCCACATCCTTGCTGACTCCAAGTTCTGTTTGTGCAGTTTCATGTAGTTCTGTCAGCTTATGATCCACCCATTCTCCGGTCTGATCACTCATCAGACCGGCAATCGGCATAGGCATAGAAGCAATAATTTTACCCTCATTGACAAGAATGAAACCACCATTCTGAGCAATCAGCTGCTGTACTGCAAATTCCATATCTTCATCTGTCACACCGACAGTAATGATATTATGAGAATCGTGAGCTACTGATAATGCCACCGCACCTTTTTTAATTCCATATCCTCTTAACAGTGCCACTGCCACATTTCCAGTTCCATGATGACGTTCCACAACTGCCATTTTCACAATATCCTCTGCAGGATTATAGACAAAATCTCCATCCGCTCCAACTTGAACATCTGCAGTGCCTTTTCCTGTCACAACGCCGCCCGGCATAATATCCATAACATGTACATGACCGGATTTCAAATGAAGTTTCAGCCGT
>CASERA010000026.1 GCA_949290175.1 uncultured Ruminococcus sp. | reverse complement strand
CTTATAGTCTTGAACAACAACCGGGAGAAGACCGTCAGAATTCAGCTTGAATTCTGAAAAATCCATTATACTTTCAAAGGACGTCATCTGAATTCCTTCAGAAACACAAATATCTTTGAATGCGTTGAAATCCATGTCCTGCTGACTGATAAACATTCCGGAAACACCTTTGACACCACTGCATTTTAAAATCTTTAAAATTTCTTCCTGCTCCATCGTGTCAGTCACCACCACACACTGAATTTCCGTAATATTCATAACAGACGCCAAATCCAGACGGTGCATGAAAACAATTTCCGTACTAAATTCCTGAATTAAATGCTGCTGCTTAAATAGTGCATCAAAATCATTCAAAGAGACCGCAATTCTTTCTTTTCCGAAACGTTTTGAAACTTCCTCTATTAATTCAAAAGAAAGTGGTTTGGAAAAATTCAACATTGCTCTTTTTGCCCCTGCATAAAGAAGTTTCTTTACATCTTCCTGTCTGCGGATATTCCCGCCTGCAATCATCGGAATGCTGATTACACGATTGATTTTCTTTATCAAGTCAATTGCTTCGTCATGCTCTTCATCTGAATTAGATAAATCAAAAACGATAATTTCATCTGCACCTCTATCTCCGTAATGCTTTGCCAGAGCCACCACATCCTCTGCAATCACTTCCCGATCATCAAACCATCTTACTGCTTTCCCCTTATCAATAAAAATACAGGGGATTAATCTTTTATAACTCATGCCTTATTTCTCCTTTATAAACTGCCTTTTGTAGACCAGACTTCCTTCATCCGCGGTTCTTCCATCGTTGCTGCATCCAGTGCTTTTCCAAATGCCTTGAATAATGCCTCCGCCATATGATGGTTATTCATGCCGTCCAAAACCTTCAGATGTAAGTTCATTGCAGCACTGTACGAAATAGCATAAAAAAATTCCCGAATCATCTCTGTGTCCAGTCCCCCAATCTTCTCTGATGTAAATTCCGCCTGATAATTCAAATAAGGACGTCCCGACAAGTCGATTGCACATAATGCCAATACTTCGTCCATTGGGAGTAAAAAGCTGCCATAGCGTTTGATTCCAGCCTTGTCTCCCAGCGCATCTGAAATTACCTGCCCCAGTACGATACCGGTATCTTCTACAGTGTGATGACAGTCTACTTCCAAATCTCCCTTGACCGATATTTCCAAATCAAACAGTCCATGTTTTGCAAATCCATTCAGCATATGGTCAAAAAATGGAATGCCGGTATCTATCTGATTCTTACCACTACCATCCAGATTTATAGTCAGTAAAATATCTGTCTCTTTTGTCTTTCTGTGGATTGTTCCAATTCTGTTTTCCATGTCTGTTTCCTCTTTATTTTTAAGGTTTTGAAATTACATTCCCATACTTATATATTCTCTTCAAAACGAACACGTACTGAATTCGCATGTGCTGTCAGCAGTTCCGCCTCTGCAAACTGTTCAATATCCTGATGAACCGCTTCCAGTGCTTCTCTGGAGTAAGAGATAATGCTGGATTTTTTCAGAAAATCATCTACGGAAAGTGGAGAAAAGAATTTTGCTGTTCCATGAGTAGGAAGCACATGATTCGGACCGGCAAAATAATCTCCCAGCGGCTCACTACTGTATTCTCCAATAAAAATTGCACCTGCATTTCGGATTTTTGTCATTACTGTAAATGCATCCTTTGTGATGATTTCCAAATGCTCTGACGCAATTTCATTTGCTGCATCTATGGCATCATCCAACGTATCCGCTACCAGAATATGCCCATAGTTATCCAGAGATTTCTGCATAATCTCACCTCTTGACAACCGGCCGACAAAGACATCTACTTCATCAGAAACTTTTTGAGCAAGTTCTCTGCTTGTTGTGACCAGAATTGCAGAGGCAAGTTCATCATGTTCTGCCTGAGACAAAAGGTCAGCAGCAACATATCTGGGGTTAGCAGATTCATCAGCAAGAACCAGAATTTCACTGGGACCGGCAATAGAGTCAATACTGACATGCCCGTATACTGCCTTTTTTGCCAATGCTACATAGATATTACCTGGTCCAACAATTTTATCTACTCTCGGAATACTCTCCGTTCCATATGCCAATGCAGCAATTGCCTGTGCACCACCTACTTTATAAATGGCTGTGGCTCCGGCTTCATTTGCCGCAACTAAAGTGGCCGGATTGACTTTCCCATCCTTTCCCGGAGGAGTCACCATGATAATTTCTTCTACTCCCGCTACCTTTGCAGGCATAATATTCATCAATACGGACGATGGATAAACAGCCTTTCCTCCCGGAACATAAACTCCCACCCGGCGAAGAGCACTTACCTTTTGGCCGAGAATTGTTCCATCCGGCTTACTGTCAAACCAACTGTACTGCATTTGTTTCGCATGATAGGATTCGATATTTTTCAGAGATTTTCTCATAATCTCCAGTAATTTGGAATCTACCGCCTCATACGCTTCTTTGATTTCCGCTTCTGTCACCCGGATAGTGGAAGCCGTGATTGTGGCACCGTCAAATTTTTCCGTATATGCAAAAATAGCCTCATCCCGCTTTTCTTTTACGGTTTCTAAAATCTCCCGTACACTTGCCTCATACTGTCCGTAACTATTTGGACTGCGTTTTAGAAGATCTTCAAGAAGATTTTTTTTCGTATTTTCATCTAATGTTTCAATTCTCATTTATTTTCCTCCTGCAACAGTGCTCTTAACTTGGAAATTAATTCTTTGATTCGCTCATTTTCCATCCGCATACTGACAGGATTCACAATCATACGTGCAGAAAGCGGGCAAACCTCCTCTAATACAACCAAACCATTTTCTTTTAGTGTGGAACCAGTCTCAACGATATCCACGATTACTTCAGAAAGCCCCACAATCGGTGCCAGTTCGATAGAACCGTTCATCTTAATAATTTCTACGGTCTGATGTTTTTTATTATAAAAATAATCTTTTGCTATTTTGGGATATTTTGTGGCAACACGAATCAGTTCCTTATGCTCGAGCAGTTCTTTCGCCGATTTTGGTCCGCATACACACATTCTGCATGTTCCGAAACTGAGATCCAGGACTTCATGTACTTTCCTGCCTTCTTCTACAATCGTATCTTTTCCGACCACACCAATATCCGCTGCACCGTATTCTACATAAGTCGGTACATCCGGTCCTTTTGCGAGGAAGAATTTTAGTTTCAGTTCTTCATTGACGAATACAAGTTTTCTGGAATCTTTGTCCTTCATCTCTTCACATGTAATTCCAAGATTTTCCAGCATTTCCAATGTTTTGCTTGCAAGACGCCCTTTGGTCAGGGCAAATGTTAAGTATTTCATCTGTTCTTCCCCGCTTTCGATTTTTTTCTGGCATTTACCTTCTTTTCTTCCCCTGTAAAAAGATTCACCATATCAATCGTAAGATTATCATTCAGATACAGCATACTGACCGCCCGCGTACGTTTTCCATATGCAACATACGACTCTTTCGTATCTTTCGTACTGCGTTTAAGCATGACAATATATTTCCCTTTCTGGCGAAAATCCTTTGCAAGTGAAACTGCCCATTTTTCTGTGGCTTCCGTATAAACAATCAAATTGCTGTGTCCGGTCTCCACCGGAATTTTCTGTCTGGTCAGTGCATTCATCAATTCATCAATAATAATAGCAAATCCAATAGACGGCGTCTGTTTCCCGAATTTTTCCAGGAGATGATCATAACGTCCTCCCGTCACAACTGCATCACCGGTTCCATATGTATAGGCACGGAAAATAATCCCGGTATAATATCCATAACGTCCGCTCATGCTTAAATCAAATGTGACATAATCTTCTACTCCATATAAGGTGAGCAGTTTGTATATCTTAAACAGATGGCCAACTGCTACTTTCGCAGTATCCGTAGGTGCAATCTTAACAGCTTTTTCCAAAACGTCTACATCGCCTGCAAATTCCGGCAGAATGTGAAATATTTCTCTAATTCTGCTGTCAGTTCCGGCAGTATCTAATATCTCTTCTACTCCGAAAAAATTCCGGTTAGCAATCAAATCATAAATTTCTGCTCTCTGCTCTTTAGAGAGTTCGGTAGCATCCAGCAGGCTCTGGAGAAAATCCACATGACCGATATTGACCTGAAATTCTCTTAATCCTACTTTTCTCAATCCATCTACTACCATTGCAATTATCTCAGCGTCTGCTTCAATCGAATCAATCCCAATCAATTCTGCTCCCAGCTGCGTATTTTCTTTCAACCGCCCCTGATAGCTGCTGTGATTGATAAATGTATTCCCCACATAACAAAGCCGGACAGGAAAATCTTCCGCCTCAAATAAAGTGGCAGCTGCTCTGGCAATCGATGGAGTCATGTCCGGGCGAAGTGCCAGAGTATCCCCCTCCCTGTCGAAAAACTTGTATAACTCTCTGGAAGAAATGGTTCCGATTTCTTTCCGAAACACATCAAAGTATTCAAATGTAGGTGTCTGAATATCCTGATATCCATAGAGATGAAGCACTTGATGAAGTTTGTCCTGTACTGCCAGTTTGGCTCTACATTCGTTGTTATAGATGTCTCTGACTCCTTCCGGAGTATGTAATTTCTGTTCCATTTTCAAAACACTCCTTCACTTTATCGTGCTAACACACTAAATTATTGTAATTATACGAAGTTTCTATCACAATGTCAATCCCTGCCATCCAAATCCTTCTGAATATAGTCCAGATAAGGTACAAAACAATGATTTTTCAGTTCCATGAAATACTCCGGATTCAGCTCTTCGAAACGAAAACTTTTCCGCCCTCCTGCTCTTGCACGCTCCCAGTATTTTATAATTTCTGAAAATCTCATATAATAGAGCTGTTCTCTTTTGCTGTAATATATAATTAAAAATGAAATCCCCTCCTGTTTTTCAAATTTTTCCATAAATGTAATCTGATGTTCATGAACATTCTGGAGAGGAAATGTGTCTGCAGCACATTCCTTGGCATCAAAACAGACAGGAATTCCCTGTACAGCACCAATATAATCCACCGTACTGATTTTATCAAAATAAGCCAGCGTGATATGTCTGCGCTCTTTTTCAATCCGCACTGGCGTAATGGGGGTTGGAATCTTTTGGATGAGAGCAAGTCCCATTTCCTCATAACGTTCATTTGTATAGTTAATCATATCTTCCAGAGTAGAGCCACGAAGTCCTCTTGAATTCCAGGTTCCCATCACAACACTCCTTGATCTGCCGCAACCTTTTTGAAAAGCTCAGGCAGTTCTGCTGTAAATATTTTCCCGGACAATTCAGATAATGCACCTTCACACGAGGGAAATTCCAGCCTGGCGGCATGAAGAAGCTGAGATTTCAGTCCGTATTGTATTTCGTATTCTTGATTGACGCTGCGTTTTCCGTATTTGTAATCCCCTATCAGAGGATGCCCTATCGAGGCAAGATGCGCACGAATCTGGTGTGTCTTTCCGGTAATGAGATGCACTTCCAAAAGAGTAACCTGTTCTGCACTCTTTAACGGCCGGTATTCCGTTACAATCGGTACACTCCCCTCCTGCTTATGATTCAGAATTGCCACTTTATTCGTACGCTCATCCTTCGCAAGCCATCCCTCGATACGGCTTTGTCTTCCGACTTTTCCGCATACAAGGCAAAGATAATATTTCCCAATAGTTCTGTCATGAAACATCCGGTTCAATTCCTGGAGTCCTGCCATACTCTTTCCGGCTGCAATAATTCCACTCGTATTGCGGTCCAGCCGGTTACAGATGGACGGGCGGAACGTTTTTAAATCCGTTTCCTTCATCTGTCCGGAACGTACCAAATAAGTAATCAGATGTTCTACTAACGATTCATCAGACTCCTTCGCTTTCTGGGAAAGCATACCTGCCGGTTTATTAATTAAAAGGATATTAGAATCTTCATGAAGAATTTCCAGCTTTGTATCTGTATACCCTTCAAATAATTCTGAAAACTTTCCAATAGTTTCATCCGACAAAAACAGCTTCACAGAGTCTCCTGCTGCCAGCTTTTCATTCCCAGAAGCTTTTTTTCCATTCAGCACAATATTCTTTTTTCGCAACATTTTGTACAGAAAACTTTTCGGAGCCTTATTCAGATATTTCCCCAGCATTTTATCAAATCTCTGTCCAGCCTCATTTTCTGTAATTTGTATTTCCTTCATAATCAGACTACCCCTTATTTTACATTGATAGATTTAAAATCATGCGTCTTATCTGTTCTTCCTGTTCTTGTGTATCCAACTTTTCTACAACCGCAATGGATTCCAAGCCTTCAGCTCTTGCAAGAAACATTTTATAATTATTGTAGAATTTTACAGAAGAATAGCTCAAATGGTTTTGACGCATCATATCACGAATGTGATTGGAAAGATGGTTTAAATCCACTTTTTCGTTGCTTGTATATCCGAAAATTGTTTCATCAGAAATAATAATACAGTCTACCGGCATAATTTTATCACGGCTTGTGATAATCAAATCATAGAGTCTGGTCACATGTGGTGCTTTTGCATCCAGTTCCTCTGCCAGTTTCGGAGGAACAGAGGCATAAGGCAGGCGGGTAACAACACCAACCAGAGCCTTCGCTGCCGGAAGACACCCCACAATTGCAACAACGGTAAGCAAATTCAGTCTTGTGTGTGTCTGCATATAGCCTAATGTGAAGATTGCGGCTACAATCAGAAAATAAATAGCGGTACGGATGATTTCTACTTTTTTCTTATAATCCAAATATCCTGACGTTCCTTTTTGTATTCTCTTCATCTGTTCATTCTCCTACTTTATCCCTATCGATTCTATGCGTATCACCCACTCTTTCGGCAGCAGTTTCATGAGAATCCGTATAGCTTTCATCCAACCTCCATAGATTGATACTGTTTTCTTTTTTCTGGAATCCAGGAGTGCCTGCCGTACAACTGACGGTGCATCTGCCATGACCAGCTTCTTCAGTGGATTGGATGGCTTTCCCATGACTTCAAAAAATTCTGTATCCACCGGTCCCGGACATACTGCAGTCACATAAATCCCCTTCCGTTTCCATTCCCCACTCAGTGCTCTGGAAAAACTCAGTACATAGGATTTGGAAGCTGCATAGACTGCAAATCGCGGCTGTGGACAGAACGCTGCTGCAGATGACAGATTCAATATTCTGCTGCCTTTCGACAGATATGGCATACACATAAAAATCATCTTGGTTAACGCATTGCAGTTGAGCCAAATCATCTTTTCCTGTGCACCGGACTCCTTTGCATAGATATCCTCAACCGTCCCGGTTTTCCCAAATCCTGCTGCATTGACCAGCATGCGTATATCCGGCCGGAGTTTAGATAACTGTGCTTTCAGTCCGATATAAAACTCTTCTTCAGTTAAATCCCCCGCAAAAATACGAATTGGGATTGGACAGATACTTTTCAGTGCTGTTAATCGTTCTTTTCTTCTGGCAATCACCCAGAGTTCGTCTAACCCCTGATAAAAATGGGGAATCTGTCTTACAAATTCTCTTCCCATACCGGAAGATGCCCCTGTAATCACTGCAATTCTCAACGCTTTTTCCTCTTTTCTGATCCTTTTTTAGAAATACTGCGAATGGTCTTTTTCCCAGTTGCTTTGCCCCGCTTTCCAAAAGCCACGTCTTTTGTCTGAACTCGTTTTCCATGTTCTTTTGTAAGACGCCTCGGACGAATCAGACATTTTTCTTTGAATCCGACCAAATCCATTCTGCCTGCTTTTTTTAATGCCTCTAATACCAGCTCATAGTTATCCGGCTTCCTGTATTGAATCAATGCTCTTTGAAGTGCCTTTTCATGTGGATTTTTCGGAACATAAACCGGCTGCATGGTTCTTGGATCTACACCTGTATAGTACATACACGTAGAAATAGTAGACGGAGTCGGATAAAAAT
>CASERA010000025.1 GCA_949290175.1 uncultured Ruminococcus sp. | reverse complement strand
GGATATGTAGGAGACCCATCATCATATTCAGGAGTAGGAATCTACCCTCCCGGACTGACAGAAACTGCGAATAAATTTTTACGCCAGAGATATCAGCAGCAGACTGCATATGATATCAGTAAGCTGGACTTTGAAGAATTATTTCCTTATCTTGCAGCAGGAAATCCTGTTTTAATCTGGATAACCATAGATATGCAAGAACCGTATTTTTCAAATGCTGTGGCTGAATATGCGGGAGATGAGTATCCATGGTACTGGAATGAACATTGCGTGATGCTGGGAGGATATAATCTGCCGGATTCCAGTGTGACACTTTACGACCCTTTGAAAGGGAAAGAAGAGGTTTCTCTAGAGAAAGTAAAAGATATTTATACAAAAGCAGGTAAGTTTGCTGTGACAATTTATTAAAATAATAATAATTATCATTATTAAGTATTGACAGATGAATTATTATTCTGTATGATAAAAGCAAGTTAGGAAAAACTAATTAAAATAATATAAAGCTAATAAAAAGGAGGATAAGATATGTCATTAATTAACAAAGAAATTGGAGAGTTTACAGTACAGGCTTATGCAAACGGTGATTTTAAAACTGTTACAAAGGAAGATGTTTTAGGAAAATGGTCCGTGTTCTTCTTTTACCCGGCAGATTTTACATTTGTGTGCCCTACGGAGTTGGAAGATCTGGCCAATAAATATGAAGAGTTTAAGAAAATTGGATGTGAGATTTACAGCGTTTCCTGCGATACTCATTTTGTACACAAAGCATGGCATGATGCATCTAAAACCATTCAGAAAATTCAGTATCCAATGCTGGCAGACCCGACAGGAAAACTGGCAAGAAATTTTGATGTTCTGATTGAAGAGGACGGAGTTGCAGAAAGAGGAAGTTTCATTGTAAATCCTGAAGGAAAGATTGTAGCATACGAAGTAATTGCCGGTAATGTGGGACGTAATGCTGATGAACTGTTCCGCCGTGTTCAGGCATCTCAGTTTGTTGCAGAACATGGAGATCAGGTGTGCCCTGCAAAATGGCAGCCGGGAGCAGAAACTCTGAAACCAAGTCTGGATTTGGTTGGTTTACTGTAAAGATTTTTATACAAAAGAGGATATATTAAGAAAAAACGCCTCGCTCCTTATGGGGCGGGGCAGTTTTTGGCTTCGGCGGGATGTTGTGCGGATATCCTGAGAAAATAGCGTGGAAAGGAAGGCGGTTATATGATAGAAAAGAAAGAACTGGAAAATTTATATGACGTACTGATCGTAGGAGGAGGACCGGCAGGGCTTTCAGCTGCGATTTATATGGCAAGGGCAAGATATAAAGTGCTCGTACTTGAAAAAGAAAAAATCGGGGGACAAATTACAATTACTTCGGAGATTGTAAACTATCCTGGAGTGGAGCAGGCAAGCGGAAAAGAATTGACAAGTAAAATGAAATTACAGGCGGAAGCATTTGGAGCGGAATTCGCAATTGCAGAAGTGCTGGATATGGAGCTGGAAGAAGATATCAAAGTACTTCATACAACAAGAGGTATATATCGGAGTTTGGGAGTGATTCTGGCGACCGGAGCGAATCCAAGGAAGTTGGGATTTAAAGGGGAAAAAGAATTCCAGGGAAGAGGTGTTGCGTACTGTGCGACCTGTGATGGGGAGTTCTTTACCGGAAAAGATGTATTTGTAATTGGAGGCGGATTTGCGGCAGTAGAGGAAGGAATCTTTTTGACAAAGTATGCAAAAAATGTGCGTTTGATTGTCAGAGAAGAAGATTTTACCTGTGCAAAAACAGTATCAGATCAGTTGAAAGAATACGAAAAGATTTCCGTTGACTTCCATACAGAAATTCAGGAAGTGCGGGGTGAGGGTATGGTTTCTTTTGCAAGATTCCGTAATAATCTAACCGGCGAAGAGTGGACACATGAGGACGAAAAAGGGTTTGGTGTTTTTGTATTTGCAGGATATGTTCCAAACACCGGATGGATTTCACCTTCTATTGAGAAAAATGAACAGGGTTATCTGATTACAGACAGCAATCAGAAGACAAATCTGGATGGTGTTTATGCGGCGGGAGATGTATGCGTGAAGAATCTCCGGCAGGTTGTGACTGCAGTTTCTGATGGTGCGGCAGCAGCAACGGAATTGGAAAAACATGTTTCTGAAATTCATCAGAAATTAGAAATTCCGGAATTAGAAGTGAAAAAGGCAGATTTAAAACGCCTGCATAAACAGGAGGAATCAAGGGAAACTAAAAATACAGAGGAAAAAGAAGGGCAGTCTCAGGAGAATAGTTTCCTAAGTACAGAAATCAAACAACAGCTTCAGGGAGTATTTTCTAAATTTGAAAGTAAGGTATTTATAAAAGCGTGGTTGGATGAGAGTCCGCTGGCAGGTGAAATGAGTGGATTTTTAGGAGAACTGGAAGATTTAACGGACAGGATTATAGTGGAGCGTATTTCTGCAAAGCAGGAGGAAGACAAAATCCTGCCGTCCATTGAGTTGTTCAAAGAAGATGGAACCAACAGCGGAATCCAGTTCCATGCGGTTCCGGGAGGGCATGAGTTTAATTCTTTTGTGATTGCTCTGTATAATGTGGCAGGTCCGGGACAGGATGCGGACCCTTCAGTAGTGGAGGAGATTCTGGCATTGAAGAAGCAGATTAACGTGAAAGTGCTTGTTTCTCTTTCCTGCACTATGTGTCCGGAAGTTGTGATGGCTTCTCAGAAAGCAGCGGCAATTTCTCCATATGTGGAGGCGGAAATGTTTGATCTGCAGCATTATCCGGAATTAAAAGACAAGTATCAGGTGATGAGTGTACCGTGTATGATTGTCAACGATTCTCAGGTGTTTTTCGGTAAAAAGAATCTGAAAGAAGTTGCGGATATTTTAAAAAATGTGTAGAAACCTGGAGAAGGAACCTGAGAAAAAACTTGCGGTAATGTCAGGAATGTGTTAAAATAAAATAGGTTAGAAAAAACTAACTAAATGTGAATAAATCATGGGAAGACTCCTTTCCGGATGAATCTGGAAGCATCCGGAGGGGAGAAAACCTCGAAGAAAGAAGGAGGTAAATTATGGATTATTTAGAAATTGAAAAAGTAATAGGGCGTGAAATTATAGACTCCCGCGGAAATCCTACGGTGGAAGCAGAAGTGCATTTGGCAGATGGAACTGTTGCAAGAGGTGCAGCACCAAGCGGTGCTTCCACAGGAGAGTTCGAAGCTCTTGAATTAAGAGATGGAGATGCATCCAGATTTGGAGGAAAAGGTGTATCAAAAGCAGTTGAAAATGTCAATACAGTAATCAATGATGTTTTAACAGGAATGGATGCTTCTGATATATACGCAGTGGATCAGGCAATGATTCAGGCGGATGGAACAAAGGACAAGTCCAAGTTGGGTGCAAATGCTATTTTAGCAGTGTCAATTGCCTGTGCAAGAGCAGCAGCACAAGCATTGGAACTCCCTCTTTACCGTTTCCTGGGAGGAGTCAGTGGAAATCGTCTTCCGGTTCCAATGATGAACATTTTAAATGGAGGGGCACATGCGGCAAATACAGTAGATGTGCAGGAATTCATGATTATGCCGGTTGGGGCAAAGAGTTTTGCAGAAGGGCTCCGCTGGTGTACAGAAGTATTCCATGCATTGGCAGCGCTGTTGAAATCCAAAGGACTGGCTACATCTGTTGGGGATGAAGGTGGATTTGCACCGGACCTTGCAAGTGATGAAGAAGCGATTGAATATATTCTGGAAGCAGTGAAAAAAGCAGGATATGAGCCTGGAAGAGACTTTGTTCTGGCTATGGATGCAGCATCCAGTGAATGGAAAGGTGAGAAGAAAGGGGAATATATTCTTCCAAAATGTGGAAAGAAATTCACTTCTGCAGAATTGGTAGAGCATTGGAAAAATCTCTGTGAAAAATACCCGATTTATTCCATCGAGGATGGTCTGGATGAAGAAGATTGGGAAGGCTGGAAGATCATGACAGAAGAGCTGGGCGGAAAGGTACAGCTTGTCGGCGATGATTTGTTTGTAACAAATACAGAAAGACTGAAAAAAGGAATTTCTCAGGGATGTGGTAATTCCATTCTGATTAAGCTGAACCAGATTGGTTCTGTGTCAGAGACACTGGAAGCGATTAAAATGGCACACAAAGCAGGTTATACTGCAATTTCTTCACATCGTTCCGGCGAAACAGAAGATACTACAATTGCAGATTTGGCAGTAGCACTTAATACATGCCAGATTAAGACAGGAGCTCCAAGCCGCAGTGAACGTGTGGCAAAATACAATCAGCTTCTGCGTATAGAAGAAGAGCTGGGTGCCGCAGCGGTATATCCTGGATTTGATGCGTTTAATGTATCAAGATAATAAATTATACAAAATCTCCTATATTAGATGAAAAGGAACTGTTACCATAAAGTAGCATATCAAGAGAGTAAGGTAGTCTAAGGGATGAAAGAAAAAGCTGCATGCTGAGAAATCAGTATGCGGTTTTTTTGTTAAAAAATTTTTTTTTCATTTCTATAAATGCACGCATAAAGAATATAATCTTTTTTATAAAAAATTCAAATTTTTGAGTGAATATACAATAAAAGAGTGAAGAGTCATGCAAGATGAAAGAAAATGTGATAAAATATACGAAATCGTGAACTTTTTCAAGAAACTCTGCGTCTAAATGACCAGAGGTGAAAAGATGAGAAAAAAGAGTAAAACTTGTTACATTGCATATCTTTAAAATTTTGAGAGGCATTATACAAATAGGGGGATGTTATGAGTTGCGAAAATTGTGGAGCAGAAATTCAAAAAGACAATAAATTTTGT
>CASERA010000024.1 GCA_949290175.1 uncultured Ruminococcus sp. | reverse complement strand
GAGACTGAAAGAAGCAGCAGAGAAAGCGAAAAAAGAACTTTCTTCCGCAACAACAACAAACATCAACCTTCCGTTCATCACAGCAACGGCTGAAGGACCGAAGCATTTTGACATGAACTTAACAAGAGCAAAATTTGATGAGCTGACACATGATCTTGTTGAAAAAACAGCAGAGCCTGTAAAACGTGCTCTGGAAGATGCAGGAATTTCTGCTTCTGAGCTGGGTCAGGTACTGTTGGTAGGAGGATCTACACGTATCCCGGCTGTACAAGAAGAAGTAAAACGTCTGACAGGAAAAGAGCCAAGTAAATCTCTGAATCCGGATGAATGTGTTGCACTTGGTGCATCTGTTCAGGGTGGTAAACTGGCAGGAGATGCAGGCGCAGGAGATATCCTTCTTCTGGATGTAACTCCATTGTCACTGTCTATCGAGACAATGGGAGGAGTTGCTACAAGACTGATTGAAAGAAATACAACAATTCCTACAAAGAAAAGCCAGATTTTCTCTACTGCAGCTGATAATCAGACAGCAGTTGATATCAATGTCGTACAGGGTGAAAGACAGTTTGCAAAAGACAATAAATCACTTGGTCAGTTCAGACTGGATGGAATTCCGCCGGCTCCACGTGGAATCCCACAGATTGAAGTTACATTTGATATCGATGCAAATGGTATCGTAAATGTATCTGCAAAAGATCTGGGAACAGGAAAAGAGCAGCACATTACAATTACAGCAGGCTCTAATATGTCTGATGCAGATATTGAAAAGGCTGTAAAAGAAGCAGCTGAATTCGAAGCTCAGGATAAGAAGAGAAAAGAAGCAATTGATACAAGAAATGAAGCAGATGCGATGGTATTCCAGACAGAGAAAGCTCTGAATGAAGTGGGAGACAAACTGGATGCAGCAGATAAATCTTCCGTAGAGGCAGATGTTCAGGCATTGAAAGATGTTCTTGCAAAATCTACACCGGAAGAGACAACAGAGGCTCAGGTTGCTGAGATTAAAGCAGCAAAAGATAAATTGATGGAAAGCGCTCAGAAGCTGTTTACAAAGATGTATGAGCAAGCTGGAGCAGCTGCCGGAGCAGCAGGCGGTCCGACACCTGAAGCAGGTCCGGCACCGGAAGGATTCCAGGGAGACGATGTAGTAGATGGAGATTACAAAGAAGTCTAAGAGAATATTTAAGAATATTAGTCAGGCTTCTTTGGTATAGCCAGGAGAATTCTACGGAGCCGCGCAGGCGGTTCCGTAGAATTTCTTTGTAAAAATAAGCATATAGATGAAAGGTAGATTATTATGGCGGAGTCAAAAAGAGATTATTACGAGGTGCTTGGTGTAAGCAAAGATGCTGACGATGCTGCAATCAAGAAAGCGTATCGTGCGCTGGCAAAAAAGTACCATCCGGATATGAATCCGGGAGATGCCGAAGCAGAGAAAAAGTTTAAAGAAGCATCTGAAGCGTATGCGGTACTTAGTGATGCTGAAAAACGTCGTCAGTATGATCAGTTCGGTCATGCAGCCTTTGAAGGCGGTGCCGGAGGAGCTGGCGGATTTGGAGGCTTTGACTTCAATGGTGCAGATTTCAGCGATATCTTCGGCGATATTTTCGGTGATTTGTTTGGCGGTGGAGCAAGAAGAGGCGGCCGTGCAAGTAATGGACCGATGAAGGGAGCTAATATCAGAAAGAGCATCCGTATTACATTTGAAGAGGCGGTTTTTGGATGTAAAAAAGAGCTGGATGTTATTTTGAAAGACCCTTGTACATCATGTCATGGAACAGGAGCAAAGCCCGGAACATCTCCGGAGACTTGTCCGAAATGTGGCGGAAAAGGTCAGGTCGTATATACGAGTCAGTCTTTCTTTGGAACGGTTCAGAATGTTCAGACATGTCCGAACTGTGGAGGGTCTGGTAAAATAATTAAAGCGAAATGTTCTTCATGCAGTGGTACAGGATATACCTCCAGCAGGAAGAAAATAGAAGTTACCATTCCGGCAGGTATTGATAATGGACAAAGTGTGCGTATTCGTGAGAAAGGAGAGCCTGGTATTAACGGTGGTCCAAGAGGGGATTTGCTGGTAGAAGTGAATGTATCCAGACATCCGATTTTCCAGCGTCAGGATATGCATATCTTCTCAACAGTTCCGATCACATTTGCACAGGCAGCGCTGGGTGGCGATGTGAAGATTCAAACGGTCGACGGAGCGGTAATTTATTCCGTTAAGCCAGGAACGAAGACGGATACGAAAGTTCGGTTGAAAGGTAAAGGAGTTCCATCTTTGCGTAATTCTCAGGTGCGTGGAGACCACTATGTAACGCTGGTAATTCAAACTCCTGAGAAGTTGAGCGCAGAAGCGAAAGAGGCACTTCGCAAGTTTGATGAACTGACAGGAAATTCACTGCATCAAAATGACAGCACTTCAGAAAAAAGCGAAAAAAAAGAAAAGAGAAAGGGATTTATGAATAAGGTAAAAGAAGTTTTTGAAGAATAAATCCCTTTCAAAGAATCCATTAAAAATAAGTCTGAAACAGATGGTTTTAAGATTTTATTTTTAATGGATTTTTGTTTGCTCTAATATATGGCAGTATCTTGGTTTTATTGTACAGCGATAAAAAGGAGAACAGAACGTCCGCCCAGAAGTACCGTTTCTCCTGCAAAGGGCATCTGATCTTCTTCGAAATGTGTACATTCCGGGTCTCCGGTATTGACTGCAATTTTCCATTTCCAGCCTTCTGGAAGCTTCGGAAGTGTCAGGGTTAAAGTACGCCAATAAGCATTGACTGCAAGAAAGATGGTATCTTCCATCTCTTTTTTAGAATCCCAGCCAGAAAAAAGAACGCAGATGGTATGGGAATTGCTGGTGAAATCCGGCTCCCAGGGGATTGTGCCGTGAAGGCTGGAATCTGGAAATCCAAGAGAACTGGCAGCAAGCTTTTTTCTAAGAATCGAATGTTTTTTGCGAAATGCAATCATATAGCGGAAGAAATCATATAAGTCCTGATTCTTTTCTAAAAGAGACCAGTCCAGCCAGGAAATCTCATTATCCTGACAGTAGGGGTTATTATTTCCATATCGGGTATCTCCAAATTCATCTCCCGATAAAAACATAGGAGTCCCCCTGCTGGACATTAAGACGGCAAAGGCATTTTTTATCATTCGTTTTCGAAGTGCGAGAACTTCCGGGTTGTCCGTTTCTCCTTCGATTCCACAGTTCCAGCTGTAATTTGCATCACTGCCATCTGTATTATTCCATCCATTGGCTTCATTATGTTTTGTGTTATAGGAGTAAAGATCGTTTAACGTAAATCCGTCATGGCAAGTCAGAAAATTAACGGATGCATTTTCTCCGCGGAATACCGGATCATAGAGGTCGGGAGAACCGAGAATTCTTTGTGCGGCCACCCACGCCATATCGGAATCACCTTTGAGGAATTGACGCATATCATCTCTGTATCTTCCATTCCATTCTGTCCATCTTCGCCAGGAAGGGAAAGAACCTACTTGATAAAGCCCGCCGGCATCCCATGCTTCCGCAATGAGTTTTACATTTCCGAGAATCGGATCAAATGCAAGGCTTTGCAGCAAAGGCGGCTGGCTCATCGGGGAACCGTCTTCATTGCGTCCGAGAATAGAAGCGAGATCAAATCGAAAACCATCTACCCGGTAATCGGTGACCCAATAGCGCAGGGAGTCCAGAATTAATTCTCTTACGATGGGGTGATTGCAGTTCAGAGTATTTCCACAGCCGCTGAAATTATAATATTGACCATCCGGGGTCAGCATATAATAGATGTTATTGTCAAATCCTTTGAAGCAGAAACAAGGTCCTAATTCGTTTCCTTCTGCAGTATGATTGAATACGACATCTAAAATTACATCAATTCCGTTGTCGTGGAGTGCTTTAATTAACCGTTTCAGCTCCAGACCTTCGCAGTTGTGTTCCGGTTTGGAGGCATAGCTGCTGTTTGGGGCAAAAAAGCTGACACTGTTATATCCCCAGTAATCCAGAAGCTGAGTTTCATCAATCAGACGTGCATCACGCATTTCATCAAATTCAAAAATCGACATTAATTCCACAGCATTAATACCCAGGTCCTTTAAATAAGGAATTTTTTCCTGAAGTCCAAGAAACGTTCCGGGATGGGAGACTTTGGATGAAGTATCTTTGGTGAATCCCCGGACGTGAAGTTCATAGATAATAGAATCTTCCAGTGGAAGGTTTAACTGCGGCTGGCTGCCCCAGTCAAAGTTATTGTGTACAACGCGGG
>CASERA010000023.1 GCA_949290175.1 uncultured Ruminococcus sp. | reverse complement strand
TTCCTTTATCTGTCGCAGTTGGTGTCTCAAGTCCAAGAGATGACCGCACTTCTTTGATTACTGCTTCACGTTCTTCTTCATCCATCATTTTTGGAGCATATTCTTCCAGAACAGCCAGACGCATTTCACATTCGCGGATAATATCTGTTCGGTCCGAAGGAGTCATTTCCAGAGTCTCTTTTGTCTGTTTTATTTCTTTTAAAATAACCTGCACTTCTTCTTCCTCAGTTAAATCTGCACGTTTATCAATTGCTTTGTTTTTTAAAGCGGAAAGCAGCGCGGACAGAGCATCCTTTCTTTCTTTATCTTTTGCCTTCATTGCGGCCATCATGGCGCTTCTTACTTCATCAATTTTGCTCATAATCAGAAACCTCCTTATATTGTCTGTTAATGAAATAAAACGCAAAGCCCAAAACCAGGGCAGAGTGTGTATTCTTATAAATTTTAACAGAAGAAAAGAGGGTTTTCAATACTTTGCAAAGGTCGGAAAGTTGAAAGTAAAAAATAAGTTAAGAAAAAGTTAAGAAAATGATAAAAACAGATTGACCCTGAAAATAACAGTGTGGTAAAATTTGAGTATAATATACTTAACGGATGGTTTCACTGCAGAAACCATCCGTTTCGAGCGTATAAAAGAAAAATTAACAAAGGAAGAAGGAGAGAAAGTAACAATGGGGATAACAGATGTATTTGCTTTGCTCGGAGGACTTGCACTATTTTTATATGGAATGCATATGATGAGCAGCGGTTTGGAAGCAGCGGCAGGGAACCGTATGAAATCGATTCTGGAGAAACTGACTTCTAACAGAGTGAAAGGCGTTTTGGTGGGGGCAGTTATCACGGCTGTGATTCAGTCTTCTTCTGCGACAACGGTCATGGTGGTTGGTTTTGTAAATTCGAGACTTATGACACTGACACAAGCGGTATGGGTTATCATGGGAGCCAATATCGGTACGACTATTACTGGACAATTAATTGCTCTGGATGTTGGAGCGATTGCACCTATTTTTGCTTTTGGCGGCGTTGCTGCCATGATGTTTGTCAAGAATGAGAAAGTGTATCATATCAGTGGTATTTTTTCCGGTCTGGGTATTCTGTTTATGGGAATGGATATGATGGGGAATGCGATGGTTCCGCTTCAGGATTCAGAAGTCTTTGTAAACTTTATGACGACGTTTAAAAATCCTCTGGTTGGAATATTGATTGGTGCGGTATTTACAGCGATTATTCAGTCTTCATCTGCATCTGTTGGAATTTTGCAGGCATTGGCGAAAACAGGAGTGGTTCCATTGTCCAGCGCGGTATATATTTTGTTTGGACAGAATATCGGAACCTGTATCACAGCGGTTCTGGCATCTATCGGAATGAAGGTGAATGCAAAACGTACAACAGTATTTCATTTGATGTTCAATATTTTCGGTACTATTCTGTTTACATTTATTTGTATGTTTACACCGTTTGTAAGCTGGGTAGAAGCAATTACGCCAGGGGGAACCGTTGCTGAGATTGCAAACGTACATACGATTTTTAATGTAGTAACTACGTTGATTTTACTTCCGGTCGGTACTACTATGGCGAAGATTGCGGTCAGAATACTTCCAGACAGCAAGCGGGAAGATGATGAAGAATACAGATTGAAGTATATTACGAGATTTGAGTCAAACTATGCAATCGGAGAGAGCGCAATTGCTATTTCACAGGTAAAAGATGAAATTGAAAGAATGCGGGAAATGGTTGTAGAAAACATTGAAAAAGCTTATGGAATTTTAATAAAATATAATGAGAAGGATATGAACAGGCTTTCAGAAAGAGAAACTTATATTGATTATCTGAATCGGGAAATCTCAGAATATATCGTATCCTTGATTTCAAATGAAAAATCAGTGGAAGATTCCAAAATCATTAACGCTTATTATGTTATCATCAGTAATTTAGAACGTATCGGTGACCATGCCATGAATCTGGCAGGTTATGCAAAAGATTTACAGAAATGGGATCTGGTATTTTCGGATAATGCACTGGAAGAGATACAGACGATGAAAAAACAATGTTTGGAAGCTCTGGATATCATTAAGGATGAAGATGGCAAAGATGTACTTCAGATGATGGAGGCAGCAGCCAAAGCGGAACAGAGCATCGATGATTTAAAAGCAAAATACTTTAAGGAGCAGATGCAGCGTCTGAAAAACAGTAAGTGCAAACCGCAGAGTGGAATTATTTTTACAGAACTGCTCACAGATTTTGAAAGAATGGGTGATCATGTAAAAAATATTGCAGAGCAGTACAAAATGATGGCTGAATAAGAAGGAATATCAAAAAGTTATTTAAAGGTATGAAATTCCTCTATTTTGCAGATACTACATTTATCCAGAACAGGAAGATAAATGGCAGGGATGCGAAATGGAGGAATTTTTTAATGAAAGCAACAGGAATTGTGAGAAGGATCGATGATTTAGGAAGAGTAGTCATTCCAAAAGAGATAAGAAGAACATTGCGGATCAGGGAAGGAGACCCTATGGAAATCTTTACGGACAGAGAAGGGGAGATTATTTTAAAAAAATATTCTCCCATAGGAGAGTTGAGTACTTTGGCAGGTCTGTATTCAGAAAGTCTGGCACAGACAATGGGGTGTACCGTATGTATTACAGATATGGATCAGATTATAGCAGTGTCAGGGGCAGGAAAAAAAGAATTGAAGGAAAAATATATCAGCAGAGAACTGGAACATGCCATTCAGAACCGCAGCCGTATTCTTGCAGCCAGGGGAGTTGAATCGTTTGTACAGATTACAGCAGAAAGCGGAGATTATAAAGAAGAAGTCATCTGTCCGATTATCAGCGAAGGGGATGCAATCGGCTCAGTTATTTTCCTTAATAAAGAGGAGAATAAAAGCTTTGGAGACCTGGAGCAGAAAGTGGCGATGAGTGCAGCCGGATTTCTCGGCAAACAGATGGAGCAGTAATCAGGAATAAAACTCTTCGGACAATCATAAGCTGTATTAGCGGGAAAGGGATGAGGAGGAAGAGTATGGAGAAGAAAACGAACTATAAAAGCGGAATGGAAATGAAGGCATTGTGGGCATTGAAATCTCTTCTGTGTGCTTATGTTGTAACGGGGATTCTGCTTCTGCTGCTGACGTTTCTGCTTTATAAATTTGGTTTGGGAGAAGATAAGGTTACGGCAGGAATCATTGTCATTTATATAGTGTCGGCATTTGCAGGTGGATTTGCGGCGGGGAAAATGGCAAAATTCAAGAAATTCCTGTGGGGGCTGGCAATGGGGGTGCTGTATTTTCTGCTTCTTGTCGTGATTACCTTAGGAATCTACCATACACTGCAGGACGATGGAATTCATCTGCTTATCACATTTTTGTTATGTGCTGGAGGAGGAATGCTCGGAGGGATGCTCTCTTAGTGTTTCACTCTTAATGTTCACGAAAAAAACACTTTAAAAACCAGAAATGGTGTGATATAATTCTATGAGGTAAATAATAGATGCTAGGGTGCATGAACATTAGGAGGATGAAGAAATGAAACATATTAAAACATTAAATACTCAGACTTTGAATCATACAATGAAAAAAGGCGGATGCGGAGAATGTCAGACATCTTGTCAGTCAGCATGCAAGACATCCTGTACAGTAGGAAACCAGACTTGCGAGCACAAAAAATAATAAAATGATTATGAATGTGAGGGCAGCGGCCAAGGTCGCTGCCTTACGTGTTTTAATCAAAATATAGAATTTCAAATGAAAGAGGGGTATCTGTTGTGATTCATCAGTACCAGAATAATGGATATAATATCGTCTTGGATGTGAACAGTGGTTCTGTTCATGTCGTGGACCAAATTGCATATGACGTGATTGGCTGTTTGGAAGCCATGAATTCAGCTCACACTTCGGAAACATTAAAACAACCGGAGACAGAAAAAGGGCTGATAGAGAAGCTGGGTAAAGAGTATCCGGCAGAGGATTTAAAAGATGTTCTGGAAGCAGTGGCGGAACTGACGGAAGCGGGACAGCTTTTTACTCAGGATATTTACGAAAACTATATCGGAGAAGTAAAAAAACGGAAAACAGTTGTGAAAGCACTCTGTCTTCACATCGCTCATGATTGTAACCTGGCGTGCAGATATTGTTTTGCAGAAGAGGGAGAATATCATGGACACCGTGCATTGATGTCTTTAGAAGTAGGAAAGAAAGCACTGGATTTTCTGGTAGCAAATTCCGGAAACAGAAGGAATCTGGAAGTGGACTTTTTTGGCGGCGAGCCGTTGATGAACTGGCAGGTAGTAAAAGATCTGGTAGCCTATGGAAGAGAATTGGAAAAATTAAATAACAAGCGTTTCCGTTTCACATTGACGACGAATGGTGTCCTGCTCAATGATGAGGTGCAGGAGTTTGTGAATAAAGAAATGGACAATGTTGTTTTAAGTCTGGATGGACGAAAAGAAGTCAATGATAAAATGCGTCCTTTCCGTAATGGAAAAGGAAGCTATGACCTGATTGTTCCTAAGTTCCAGAAGCTGGCAGACAGCCGCAGCCAGGAGAAATATTACATAAGAGGAACCTTTACAAGAGAAAATCTGGATTTTTCCAAAGATGTCCTGCATTTTGCAGAACTTGGATTTAAACAGATTTCCATAGAGCCGGTAGTCGGCGAGGACACAGATGCTTACGCAATTCAAAAAGAAGACCTCCCGGCAATCTTCAAAGAATATGATAATCTGGCGAAAATTATGGTGGACAGAGAAAGAGAAGGAAGAGGATTTACTTTCTTTCACTTTATGCTGGACTTAGAAGGAGGGCCGTGTGTTGCAAAACGTCTTTCCGGATGTGGTTCCGGTACAGAGTATCTTGCGGTGACACCGTGGGGAGATTTGTATCCATGTCATCAGTTTGTTGGTCAGGAAGAATTTCTGATGGGAAATGTAGATGAGGGAATTACAAAACCAGATATTGCGGAAGAATTCCGCGGATGCAGTGTGTATTCCAAAGAAGGATGTAAGAATTGTTTTGCCAGATTCTACTGTAGTGGCGGATGTATGGCAAATTCCTATAAATTCCACCATACCATCAACGATACATATGAAGTAAGCTGTGAGATGGAGCGTAAACGAGTGGAATGTGCCATTATGATAAAAGCCGCACTGGCAGATGAAGAGAGGATGATGGAGGATGAAGAAAAGTAAAGCGATAATCAGCTTGATTCTGACGGCGGCTGTGATCGCATTACTAGGATTTACAACAGTTGTCGGATTTGGAAAAGGAAGTACAGGTTCTGCGAAAAATATCAAACTCGGCCTGGATTTGGAAGGCGGAGTCAGCATTACTTATCAGGCAAAAGGAAAAACACCGTCTGCCGAAGATATGAGTGATACGATTTACAAGCTTCAAAGACGTGTGGAGCAATACAGTACAGAAGCTTCCGTATATCAGGAAGGCGATAACCGCATCAGTATAGAGATTCCGGGTGTGACGGATGCGAATGAGATTCTAAGTGAGCTGGGACAGCCTGGTTCCTTATATTTCATTCGGGAAAAAGGCAGTGATGGTTCTGCGAATTATGGTCTGGATGCTTCAGGAAATTATGTACTGAACAAAAGTATTGAAGAACTGCAGGAAGATGGCTCCATCGTTCTGACTGGTTCGGAAGTGGACAGTGCGAATGCAGGCACGATACAGAATCAGTTGAGAAGCTCTACTGAAAATGTTGTAAAACTGTCTTTGAATGAAGATGGAAAAGAAAAATTTGCGGATGCAACGAAAGAGGCATATGAAGCCGGAGAAACCATCGCAATTTATTATGACGGCAGTCTGATCAGCG
>CASERA010000022.1 GCA_949290175.1 uncultured Ruminococcus sp. | reverse complement strand
GTTTTCTCATGGAAAAGTCATTTTGATGGAAACAAGAGATTGATAATAGAAAAAACAGGAGAGAATTATTCATGAAATTAGGAATTGTAGGTTTACCAAACGTAGGAAAGAGTACATTGTTTAACTCATTGACAAAGGCGGGAGCAGAGTCAGCAAACTATCCGTTTTGTACGATTGACCCGAATGTAGGAGTTGTAACAGTTCCGGATAAGCGTCTGGATGTTTTGGGAGAGATGTATCATACGAAGAAAATCACACCGGCGGCAATTGAGTTTGTTGATATTGCCGGGCTGGTGAAGGGAGCATCCAAAGGAGAAGGGCTGGGGAATCAGTTTCTCGCAAATATCCGTGAAGTAGATGCTATTGTGCATGTAGTCAGATGTTTTGAGGATAGTAACATCGTACACGTGGATGGCAGTATTGATCCTCTGCGTGATATTGAAACAATTAATTTGGAGCTGATTTTCTCTGATTTGGAAATTCTGGAAAGAAGAATTGCAAAAGTAGTAAAACTGTCCAGAAATGATAAAACAGCGGCGAAAGAACTGGAGCTGTTAAAAAGAATCAAAGAGCATCTGGAAGAGAACAAGATGGCGAAGAGCTTTGAAACAGAGGATGAGGAAGAGCAGGAATGGCTGAACAGCTATAATCTGTTGACATATAAGCCTGTGATTTTTGCGGCAAATGTAACAGAAGATGATCTGGCTGATGATGGGGCTTCCAATGCAGGTGTGCAGAAAGTTCGTGAATATGCGGCAGCGGAGAATTGTGAAGTGTTCGTAGTGTGTGCTCAGATTGAGCAGGAAATTGCAGAGCTGGATGAGGATGAGAAAAAATTATTTTTAGAAGATTTAGGTTTAGAAGAGTCCGGATTGGAAAAACTGATTAAGGCAAGTTATCATCTTCTGGGACTGATCAGTTACCTGACAGCAGGTGAGCAGGAAGTACGTGCATGGACAATTACAAAAGGAACGAAAGCTCCTCAGGCAGCCGGAAAGATCCACTCTGATTTTGAGAGGGGATTTATCCGTGCGGAAATCGTAAGTTATGATGACCTTATGGCATGCAAAACTCATGCAGCAGCGAAGGAAAAAGGTCTGGTAAGACTGGAAGGAAAAGATTACGTGGTAAAGGACGGAGATATTATCTTATTCCGCTTTAATGTATAATTGGAGGCTGGAGTATGCATTATGACATTAGTTTTCCTCATCTGGGAATCAATATGGAACATGTGGGAAAAACAATCTCAGTATTCGGATTTGAGATTGCATATTATGGAATCATTATCGGAACGGCAATCCTGCTGGGATTTGTAATTGCAGTATCGGAGGCGAAACGGACAAGACAGAATCCGGAGGATTATCTGGATATGGGAATTGTCGGTGTGATTTGTGGAATTTTGGGAGCCAGAATCTATTATGTGATATTCTCCTGGGATATGTATAAAGATAACCTGCTGGATATTTTTAATATCAGAGAAGGAGGTCTGGCAATTTACGGCGGTGTGATTGCAGCTGTTCTGACGGTGATTATTGCGGCAAAGGTAAAGAATTTGAATGCACCACAGGTATTCGATACGATTGCACTGGCACTGCTCAACGGACAGATGCTGGGACGATGGGGGAATTTCTTTAACAGAGAGGCATTCGGAGAATATACAGACAGCCTGTTTGCAATGCGGCTTCCGCTGGATGCAGTGAGGGGCAGTGATGTGACTGAGCTGATGAGAGAACACATGCAGCAGATAGACGGGGTAAGTTATATACAGGTGCATCCCACATTTCTCTATGAATCGCTCTGGTGCTGTATACTGTTGATTTTGTTGTTTTCATACAGAAAGCGTAAAAAATACGAGGGAGAGATTTTTCTTTTGTATCTGTTCGGGTACGGACTTGGAAGAGTCTGGATTGAAGGGCTGCGCACAGACCAGCTGCTTCTTCCGGGAGCAGGTCTTCCGGTTTCACAGCTTCTGGCAGGAATCCTGGTAGTTGTGACAGGCATATTACTTTTATATCTCAGAAAGAATCATAAGGGGATGCCATATCTGAAAGCAAAAAAGGTATATGAGCCGATGCCGGAGAAGATTGAAGGGAAAAAACC
>CASERA010000021.1 GCA_949290175.1 uncultured Ruminococcus sp. | reverse complement strand
GTGATTCCACTGGCAATTTGTCTCGCCATACCAAATGTGGAGCCAAGAACACTTGTGGCACTGTTACGGAAGAATGTCACCGCCTGGTTAAACAACTCATCCCAGTCTATCTCAAGACTATCCATCCACTGCGTCATTTCTTTATTATTCCGGAATAATTCTTCCACCCATATCTGTACCTTCGGCATAAAATCCTGAATACTCTTTCCAAGAGCTCCAAACGTCGTGCCCAGTTCCGGTACTACTACAAATATCACAAGAACGATTGCACCTATCACTGCAAGCAGTGTGATAATCAGGCTAAGCGCCCTGGCAAATCTCCGGACTGCCTTTTTATCTTTCACCACATTGTTCTCAAAAAGTTTCTCTTGAAAGAAATTCATCGGCACATTTAATATAAATGCAATTGCACCACCCAGCAAAAACGGAAATACTATTCCCACACACCGGCTAATAAGAGCCAAAATCAGAGTGTAGTTCCACAAAGCAATCAAAATAATGACTGTAAATAATATTAGTCCTCGTATTTTCTTCAAATTGTCTTTATTCAAGTCCATCCGCTTACCAGCTCCTCCTTATCCTGTTTGTAAAAAACAGGGTACTGCCATTGTTTAAATACTTCCCTTGATTCCATCATTTTAACACAGAAACAGGGGTTGTTCCATGATTTTTTAACTCCACATTTCAGTCTGTACTTGCGTTATCCCAATTCTTCCGCTTCAATGGACGCATTACCTTATTCCGAATAAACAAAGGCACATATTCTATTAGCAGTAATGAATTTTCCAACCCATACCATCTCGCCGGTGAACCCGCAATATGACGGATTAAATACTTCAGGGAAATAGCTGCTCTGCTGCTTGCAGAAATATCGCTTTCCGGAGTCAGAGACTTCCGAATTAGGCAGAAACGAAAGTTTCCTGCAGATGACGGTTGATAAATAGAATAACCATTTTCCTGAGGTGGAAGTTCTCCACTTTCTATCAAATCCTGTACAATCTGACGAATGTAGACATTAACTCTCTGATCTACTTTAAATCCGAGATTCAGCCATACTCGGAAAATAAAGTCCGTTCCATAATTTTCAACTTCATATTCTCTTGTATACGGTTCATCCGTAACCCGGATGCTGACAAACCAATAAGCTTTTGCACGCTTAACACTCTTATCCAAAATAGAATACAAAATATCTCTGTCAATTCGTTCTCTGTCATTTCCCTTTGTGATAAATACCAGATTATCCGTTCTGGTTGGAATGCTTTCATCATTCTTTAATTTTTTCAGAATCGGAATGTAATCCCGAATGACAAGCCGGACTTCCTGAGAGCGTTCCAGCTTCGTTCCCCTGTCCCATGTCACCATAATAACAAATAGAAGAAATGCCAGCGCAACAGCAACATATCCTCCGTGAAAGAACTTTCCAAGACTTGAGAAGAAGAATGTCCCTTCTAAAATTCCAAATCCTGCTGCAAAGAGAATCGATAAACCGATATGCTTTTTCTCTTTTGCCAGATAAACTGTCAGCAGCAGCGTAGTCATCAGCATTGTCAAAGTGATTGCCAATCCATATGCTGCCTCCATTCTGGCGCTGGAACGGAAATACAGAACTACCACAGTACATCCAATCCAAATACAGCTGTTTACCAGGGGAATATACAGCTGCCCTTTTGTTTTTGACGGATAAATAATCTGCATATGCGGCATCAAATCCAGTCTGATTGCCTCTGATACCAGAGTAAAAGAACCACTGATTAACGCCTGAGATGCAATAACCGCTGCCATTGCTCCAAGAACAACTGCTGCCGGACGTATTCCCTCCGGAAGCATCTGAAAGAATGGATTCATATCCGGAATCCTGTCAAGCTCCATGTTGGTCGTATTTTCAATCATCCATGCTCCCTGACCGAGGTAATTCAAAATTAAGCAGATTTTTACAAGGGGCCAGCTATAATAAATATTGTATTTCCCTACATGCCCCATGTCAGAATACAATGCCTCTGCACCGGTCGCCGCCAGAAATATACTTCCCAAAATCATAAATCCCACACGATTATGCGGACTGGTGAGAACCCGTATTGCCCAAACCGGATTTAACGCATGGAGTACAGACAGATTTCCCATCATCCGGTAAATTCCCATACTTCCCAAAAAAAGAAACCAAATCATCATAATTGGTCCGAACGCTTTCCCAATCATACTTGTTCCGGCACGCTGAAGCAAGAAGAGCGCTGCAATAATCAACAGTGTTATTACGACAACTTTGTTTTGCCCGTCTCCAAGAAAATACTCCATTGCTGAAATACTGCGAAGTCCTTCCACTGCCGTTGTCACGGTAACTGCAGGAGTCAGAATTCCATCTGCCAAAAGCGCCGCTCCTCCTATCATGGCAGGAATTACCAGCCATCGTCCATATTTCTTTACCAGACTATACAGAGAGAAAATCCCACCTTCTCCATGATTATCTGCCTTCATTGCAATAAAAACATATTTCACTGTCGTCAAAATTGT
>CASERA010000020.1 GCA_949290175.1 uncultured Ruminococcus sp. | reverse complement strand
AGACATAGTATCCTGAATATTTATTCTTTAATCGATCTAGCATTTTCTTTTTTCCTCAAACCGGTTGAATAACTTCTAAATTCTCAGGAACTTCATATTTAAGCATCAGATTTTCTTCCTTGCTCCACTCAACCCGTATCATTCCTTTCGGCGTCATAATACTACCTTTGGCTGACTGCAGGTACCCGGTCTCAGGTCTAATCATAACAGCTTCATATCCCGCCCGGGCAGGGCGGACCCCCAATAATACCGAAGGGAATTCGTATAGAATTAATGCACCCCAGGCGTGGCAGTCACTGCGTTCTCTCACCTCGTCTTCCACGCAGGTTGTAGCTCCCTTTTTTAACATCCTTTTCCAAATCCCCCAGTATTGTTCGCTCCACTCATAAAGCCCCGCCTTCTCCAGTGCACGAAACAGATAAAAAGACATTGCCACTGAACACTGTGGATATTTATCTTTATCCAAAAGCGTTCTTTTCAAATTGCTTCTTCCCTGCTCTGCCTCAATAGTATCCGTTAATACTGCAAACACCTGTGTATGCTGACTATACTGCTCCACACCAGGTCCGTCCTGAAGTAATCCTTCCTTCCCTACACAGTATCTGCGCACAGCCTGCTTTACATTTTCCGCATGCAGGCGGTAAGCTTCCGTCTGTTCAGCTCTTCCGAGATATTCCGTTATTTCAGCCGCATATTTCAGACCCATGATGTATAAGAGACTTTCCATTGTAATAGCACCTGAAAGAGTCGCAGGTGGTACTCCCGTTGTCGCATCCCATTCCGGCGTCCAGTCCACAAATGACCAAAATCTCTCCCCATTCAGCCCCCCTATTTTTCTCACATATCCATTTTCACGGTTCCTGTGAAAATAATCCAGAATCCGTTCAACTGTCGGCATATGCTCTTCCAGCAGCTCTCTATCCCCAAAATACATCATATGATCATAAAGCATCAAAATGTAATAAATGGAAAATCCCGGGATTACATTTGGACCATAACAGGGATATGAACAATTCAGCAGCCCATCATATCTCTGGGAGCGTCTAAAATCATCCATACATTTTCTTGCCAGTCTGTCATCTGCTGAAACTGAATACGTATACAGAATCTGCTGACGGGCATCCATGGCATACTGCAACTGTTCGTAAAAAGGACAGTCCTCATAAGTTTCATGCATACACCTGCGCAGAGTCCTTTCACTCATATCCCATATTGCTTTCAGACTTGGATCAGAGATTTCAACCTGCGTTTTGACTTCCAGCGGATAACCTGTCTCTGTGTAATTGAATCTGCTTAAAATAAGAGGTTCCTCCTCAGTATGTATTTCAAGCCGAATAAATCTGAATGTTCTGAACCAGAACGGTTCATATTCTTCCGGCAGTTCTTCTGTCCCATACCCATCTACACGATAAGTATCATAAAACCCATCAAGCCGACCATTTTTCCAGTCGTCACGCTGGTTTTTCATAGAAAGTCTGCCTTGCGCACTTTCCATAACATAAGACTCTGACTGCAGAATCGTTATTTTTGTATTTTTCCCGCCTAACATTGACAAATGCAGATACCCCGTCATTTCCTCCCCTGCACTAATTTCTACAATTTCCTCAGAATGTGCAGGAATTAAGAGCGGGCTTCTATTCCACAACAGATTTTCCCAGCTTTTTCGATCTAAAACCGATTTTCTTAGCACCATAACTTCTTGAAACGTGCGTTCTTTTCGATAAAGATATGGTATCGTCCTTGGCAAAAGATTCCCGGGACTGACTGCCTGATTCATATCAGAATATTCAAAAGCATATTCCCACCTGGAATCATCATAATCTTTCAGCATCCATCCTTTTAATTCTTCACTACCCTGTTTTCTTTCATAAATCTGCAAGGGTGCAAAATCATCGGACTCTGAAACAATAGAAAAGCCCTCATCCTTTCTTACTTTCCACTTTTCATCTGCATTAAGTATTTCGCTGCTTCCATCCGTATATTGTACTTCACCTTCCAAATACAACCCTGGATATCCCGTGCGAAAAATCCCATGATTTCCCTTTTCATGTGCTAATGGATATCTTAAAACCTGAACAGCAAGAACATTTTCACCTTCCGTTAAATATGATAGAAAATCAATTTCATCAAAAAACCAAACCTGACTGTCTCCTCTGCTCGGTCCGATTTCAATCAATTTTCCATTTATATATAATTTATATCTGGAATCTGCGGATATCTTCAGTACTGCTTTCTCAGGTTCTCCTGCTATCCTAAATGCCCTGCGAAATAGTACTAATGCAGGCTCCTCCTTATCTTCAGCTTTCCAGCTTTTTATCCAAATCCACTTTGACTGTTTCTTCATAATCTACCCTCTCTTATTTATCTTTGATAATTATACTAGCGAAAATACTTAGGAACATCAATTGTTTAAAAGATACACTTATGTTGATTAATTTTCATATTTCTTTTCTCAAATTTAGTAAATATATGATTTATACCACTTTTTTATCAATTTTTATTGATGCTTTTTCACTAATTTGTTATAATTACATACAGATAAACAATACGAAGGTTTCTATTCTGCCCCTCAAATATCTCATTTTAAAGCACGGAGGTTTTCATGACTCAACAAGAACTTATGATATGT
>CASERA010000019.1 GCA_949290175.1 uncultured Ruminococcus sp. | reverse complement strand
TGTAGGAAATAAGTGTAGGAAATAAGTGGAAGAACCCTCTTCCGACATTGTCTCTAAAAAAAAATTCTGATATAATGTTAATGTTAAGCATGTCTGAAAGCAGACGGCGGAATATGAATCATAGTATACGGAGGAGGGGACAACATGTTAAATGACATCCTTGGGAAAATCAATGACTTTATGTACACCTATCTGCTGTTGTTTCTGCTGGTAGGGACGGGGCTGTATTTTACGATACGCACTCGCTTTGTTCAGGTACGTTGGTTGAAAGAAGGATTTCGGATCCTAAAGGAAAAGGCAGATGAAGAGGACGGGAAGAAACAGGTTTCTTCATTTCAGGCATTGATGATTTCAACGGCATCCCGTGTTGGAACGGGAAATATTGCCGGAATTGCAACTGCCATTGCAACGGGTGGTCCGGGAGCGGTGTTCTGGATGTGGATGATGGCAGTTATCGGAGGGGCATCTGCATTTATCGAAAGTACACTTGCACAGGTTTATAAGACAAAGGATGGAAAGGATTTCCGGGGAGGTCCGTCTTATTATATGGAGAAGGCATTGGGAAAACGCTGGATGGGAATTCTGTTTTCCGTACTTTTAATTATCTGTTTTGCTTATGGATTTAACGGTCTGCAGTCTTATAATATGTCTTCGGCACTGTCATATTATATTCCAGGGTATAGTGATACGGTTTATCCGATGATTGTGGGAGTAATCCTTGCAGTTGGGACTGGACTTGTTATCTTCGGAGGAGTCCATCGGATTGGTTTTATCAGTTCCGTTCTGGTGCCGATTATGGCGGGAGCCTATCTTTTGATGGGATTTTTTACAATTGTGACGCACCTGCCTCAGCTTCCGGGAGTATTTGCGATGATTTTATCGGAGACATTTGATTTTAGGGCAATGTTTGGTGGAATGGCCGGAAGTGCAGTTGTAATTGGAATCAAGAGAGGATTGTTTTCGAATGAAGCAGGTATGGGAAGTGCTCCGAATGCTGCAGCAAGTGCAGCGGTCAGTCATCCGGCAAAACAGGGAATGGTACAGGTTATTTCTGTATTTATTGATACGCTTTTGATTTGTTCAGCTACTGCAATGATGCTGCTTCTTTCCGGTGTAGAGGGAGAAGCCGGAGTATTGGATGGAATTCCATTTGTACAGGAAGCAATTTCTCAAAATGTAGGAAGTTGGGGAATTCACTTTATTACAGCTTCTATTTTTGCGTTTGCATTCAGCAGTCTGATAGGAAATTACTATTATGCTGAATCCAATATTCTGTTTATTAAAAATAACAAGGTGCTTCTTTTTGTATTCAGATGTACCTGTCTGCTGGCAGTATTTCTGGGTGCGCAGGCGGATTTTTCTCTGGCATGGAATCTGGCAGATGTTACGATGGGCTGTATGGCAATCGTAAATATCATCGCCATTCTTCTGCTTGGAAATGTGGCGTTGAAGGTACTCAAAGATTATGAACGTCAGAAAAGGGCGGGGAAGGAACCGGTATTCAAGGCAGAAGATGTGGGAATTAAGAATACAGAGTGCTGGAAATAGTTTTGCGGCATCGCCGTTTTCGTTTCAATGTAAAAATGGGCGTAATCCATGTATTGAGGATTGCGCCCATTTTTACACACTTTAATAAAAGTACTGTTGTTTAGATTCCCATTTTAGGTTGTGTCAGAATTGATTTCACATGCTCGATTTCCTGCTGTGTTGCTTTTGCGGCAGGAACGTAATAGCTTTTTTCACGTGCAACATGGAATAGTTTTTCCTGAGACATTTCGGTTTCATTTCTCAGCTGTTTCAGACACTGTTTCAGCTCTTTGTTTTCTGTCTGAGCAATCATATCACCAAACATTTTCAGCTCTCCGTTTACTCCGACCAGGGCGTCGGATACCATTGTTTTTTCGTCCATTTATTTTTCCTCCTATAAAAATTTCATTAATTCCTGTTTGTTTTTCATTGCAGAATCTGCAGCATCCTGGAATAGTTTTTTGATTTCGGGATCCTGTGCCTGTGATGCGTAATCAGTCATTTTGCAGTGAGTAGTGGAATAACCCCCAATTAAGTGACGAAGATTCTGTAAGTCTAAGATAGAAATATCTGACATGGTAATACCTCCTTTAAATCAATCATAGTTTCAGAAAATAGTATGTCCGGAAAGAAATTTATTATGTGAATAAAGTAAAAATAAAAAGTTGACTCCCCAACTAATATGGCGTAAAATACATTTTGGTAAAGTTGAATTTTTTGGAGGCAGAAAATGAGCGAAGTCAATCAAATATTTTTAAAACATATATCATCCATTTATAGGAATACAAACCGTTATCTGGATATCAGCCTGGAAGATAAGCAAATTGGAGCAGGACAGCAGTTTTTTTTAACGTACATTTATGAGAATAAAGGCATAACCATGTACGATTTGGCAAAAATAGGAAATTTTGACAAAGGGACTGTGACAAAGGCCGTCCAAAAGCTGACGGAGTTCGGATATGTGACTTCCCAAACAGATGAGAAAGATAAAAGGGTAAAGCATCTTTATGCGACAGAAAAAGCAGAAGAAATTCTGCATAGAGTTTATGGGATAAGAAACATTTGGAAGAAAAAGGTGACCAAAGGTCTGTCCGAAGAGGAGATTGATACGGTTTCAAAAATTTTGGATAAAATGTCAGAGAACTCCAGGGTGGAAGTTTCACAAGTTTGATATCCCGGCAGAGCTTATTAGTTTAAGGTAACTATAAAGGGGAAGGAGGGGGAGGGGATGAAAAAGGCCGAAAACAAAAGATTAAAAAAATTGGTCAAGGGAATACTGCCTCTGTTGATTCTTTTGCTGATATGGTACGCAGCGAGCGCCTCCGGCAGGTGGAGTCTCTATGTACTTCCTACTCCGCAGCGAGTTTTTGAATCTTTTATTAAAATGATTCAGTCAGGTCAGCTGTTTCTTCATATCGGAGTCAGTTTTAAACGTGTTCTGATAGGCTATAGTATTGCATTTGTTCTTGCTTTTATTTTGGGAATGGCAGCATCGGCAAAACCAAAGTGGAGTGATTATTATACCCCTTATCTGGAATTTATGAGAAATGTTCCACCTTTGAGTTTAATAGCGCTTTTGATTCTGTGGTTTGGAATTGGAGAGACGTCTAAAATTATTATTATTGTTCTGGCATCGTTCTTTCCAATGTTTTTAAACATTAAAAAGGGATTTCTTTCCTGTGACAAGAAGCTTTTAGAAGTCGGACAGGCGTATGGGTTCTGTTACCGAGAGAAATTTTTGAAAATTATTTTTCCATGTGCATTGCCGGATATTTTAGTCGGTATGAGAATCGGGCTGGGTTATAGCTGGAGAGCAATCATCGGAGCTGAGATGATTGCTGCGGGAAGTGGTCTTGGATATCTGATTTTGGATGCACAGCAGATGTCACGTTCGGATAAGGTGATTGTCGGAATCATAGCTATCGGACTGGTTGGAATTCTTTGTGATAAGGGATTTTCTATATTGGTTTCCAGAATAACACATGGAGGTGGAGATAATAGTTGGAGTTAAAATCAGTGGGCTGAAGAAGTCTTTTCAGGTGAATCAGAAAGAAATGATGGTTTTAAGGGACTTGAATCTCGAACTTGCCGGAAGTGAAATAACCGTTCTTCTGGGAAAGAGCGGTTGTGGAAAGACAACTTTACTGCGTGTGATTGCGGGATTGGAAGAAAAGGATGGCGGAGAGATTGAGTTTTCGTTTCAGAAGCGTCCGGGAATTGTGTTTCAGGAGCCCCGTCTGATGCCATGGATGAATGTGAGGAAAAATATAGCATTTGGTCTGAAGAAGCAAGAGACAGATATGGAGAAAATTACACAGATGATTAAAATGACAGGGCTTTCATGTTTTGAAAATGCCTATCCATCTCAGCTTTCCGGAGGAATGCAGCAAAGAGCTGCGCTGGCAAGGGCATTGGTGTGTGATACCCCTTATATTTTAATGGATGAGCCTTTTGCTGCGTTGGACTATTTTACAAGAGACATCATGCAAAAAGAACTTCTTCGTATACAGAGAGAGCAGCAAAGGGGCATATTGTTTGTGACCCACAGTATTGATGAGGCGCTGACACTTGGTGATAAAATCGTGATTTTGGAGCAGGGAAAGTGTAAGAGTCAGTATGATTTAAGCGGACAGTCCCAGCCAAGAGATTTACTTTCAGAAGAAAATATTCAATTAAAAAAGAAAATACTACGAGAAATCGGCAGTATATAGTAAGAGCAGGAAATATGAAATGAACCTGTGTAAATGAAAAAGTTTATGAAAAACGGAGGAAAAAATGAAGAAAAAAATAATAGCATATATGACAGCGGCAGCAATGATGACAACTATGCTGGTGGGATGCAGCCAGGCAGAAGGAGCAAAGACAACAAAGGCAGATACAGCTTCTCAGACTGAGGGAATCAGTACAGTAAATATTACTTACGTACAGTCTCCATTGAATGTACCTTCTATTGTAGAGAAGGAAAAAGGAATTTTTGAGAAAAATTTCAAAGAAAACGGCGTGGAGGCTGCATATTCAAATCTGACAACAGGACCGGAACAGACACAGGCATTGGCATCCGGAGACATTCAGTTCCTGAATGCGGTAGGTGCAACTTCTGTAATTCTTTCCGCTGCAAATGGTGCTGATATTAAGATTATTAGTATGTATAGCCGTTCACCGGAAGCATTTATGCTCTTTTCAAAGGATGATTCCATCCAGTCAGCGGAGGATTTGAAGGGAAAGACAATTGCAGGTCCGAAGGGAACGATTCTCCATGAAGTACTCGTGGCATATTTAAGTAATGCAGGAATGACAGAGGAAGATGTTAACTTTGTTAATATGGGAATTCCGGAAGCACAGGCAGCTTTAGCAGGCGGAAGTGCAGATGCAGCACTTCTGGCGGGACCAACTGCTTACAACATGGAAAAAGACGGATACCATGTGGTAACAACTGGGGAAGGGCTGACAGATGCAAGCATTGTGACTGCAACAAGCCAGGCATTTTATGATGAGCATCCGGAGCTTGTAGAGACATTTTTAAAATCACAGAAAGAAATTCTTGACGATATAGACGCTGATTATGATGAGGCTGTTGCAGTGACTTCAAAGGCAACAGAGTTGTCAGAAGAGGCTGTTAAGGAAATGTATGGAATGTATGATTTCAGCATGGATATTACAGAAGATGATATTGCTGCAATGGAGAAAACAGTGGAATTTATGAAAAATACAGGCATGATTGAAACAGATGTGGATATCAGAAGCTTGATTTTGGAAACAGAATAATCAGATTTAAGGAGAGGCTGCCACACGAGGTGATTCATGTGGGGCTTCTTTTTATATGAAGACAAGCGATACTTTTTGTTGTACTGCACCCTTATTTTATGGTATTATAAATCTATATATGTGATTTTTCATTGATGGGAAACTCGCTCTTTATAAACGTCAAGGAAAGGAAAGTACTGTATGAAGATTTTAATTCAGAACGGACATGTTGTGGATCCACTGACAGGGGTGGATGAAGTATGTGATGTGCTTGTTTCCGGAAGCAGGATTGAAAAGGTTGGGAAGAATCTAAAAGTGGATGCAAACCGAAAGGTGGATGCAAAAGGTTGCTATGTAATGCCTGGATTTATTGATCTGCATGTGCATCTTAGAGATCCGGGGCTGACACAGAAAGAAACGTTGGAGACAGGCGGAAGGGCTGCGGCAAGAGGCGGGGTAACAACCATTTGTGCAATGCCAAATACAAGTCCCATTATTGATACAAAGGAAAAAGTTGAGGAAGTGCACAGACGCGCGGACACAGAATCTCCGGTTCATATCATTCAGCTTGGCTCTATGACTCAGGGAGAAATGGGGAAAGAACTGGCAGATATCAAGGGAATGGCAGAGGCAGGATGTCATGCATTGAGTGAAGATGGGAAGTCTGTAATGAATGCCTCACTATTCCGGAAAGCAATGCGGGAAGCAAAGGAGAATGGATTGGCGGTTTTTTCACACTGCGAGGATATTTCCATGGTAGAAGGCGGAGTGATGAATGCCGGACCGAAAGCAGAAGAGCTGGGGGTAAAGGGAATTACTAATTCCGTAGAAGACGTCATTGTGGCAAGAGATATCCTCATTGCAAAGGAATTAGATGCACAGCTTCATCTTTGCCACTGTTCTACAGAAGACAGCGTGAAGATGGTGAAAGCTGCAAAAGAGGAAGGCTTGAAAGTAACAGCTGAGGTATGCCCGCATCATTTTATTCTCACTGATGAAGACATACCGGAAAATAACGGAATCTGGAAGATGAATCCTCCTCTGCGCTCCAAAAGAGATGTGGAAGCATTGAGAGAAGGTTTGAAGAATAACATTATGGATGTCATTTCTACGGATCACGCGCCGCATATGATGTCTGAAAAAGATAAACCGATGGAAAATGCGGCATTTGGAATTGTTGGACTGGAGATATCTGCAGCTCTTACTTATACGGAGCTGGTTGAAAAAGGCGTTCTGACCATGATGCAGATGGCAGAAAAGATGAGCTATAATCCGGCGAAAATCCTCGGACTTGAGGACAAAGGTTCTGTTTCAGAGGGAAAGACAGCCGATATTGTAATTTTCAATCCATCTGCCCAATACCGTATTGATGTGAATACCTTTGAATCCAAAGGGAAAAATACACCGTTTAACGGATGGCCTGTAAAAGGTGAAGTGTGCTGTACAATTGTAGACGGTGAGATTGTTTACGAAAAATAAATTCCACATCGGGGCAATATAATGAATGTGCAAAGAGACAGAATGAAAAGTTCTGTCCCTTTTTGAGAAAAGGAAGGAGAACTTATGATTAATAAACTTGTAGACAAGATAAAAAAAACAGGAGCGCCGATTGTAGTTGGATTGGACCCAATGCTGAACTACATTCCGGAGCATGTGCAGAAAAAAGCATTTGCAGAATATGGAGAGACATTAGAGGGTGCGGCAGAGGCAATCTGGCAGTTTAATAAAGAAATCGTGGATAAGACCTATGATTTGATCCCGGCGGTAAAGCCGCAGATTGCAATGTATGAGCAGTTTGGGGTTCCAGGTCTTCAAGCCTTTAAGAAAACAGTGGATTACTGTAAATCCAAAGATTTAGTTGTAATTGGAGATATCAAGAGAGGGGACATCGGTTCCACATCAGCAGCTTATGCGGTAGGACATCTTGGCAAAGTAAAAATCGGAAGTAAAGAATATGTTCCGTTTGACGAAGATTTTGTGACAGTAAATCCATATCTTGGTTCCGATGGTGTGAATCCGTTTATTGATGTATGCAAAGAAGAAAAGAAAGGTTTGTTTATTCTGGTAAAGACATCCAATCCATCCAGTGGAGAATTTCAAGATCGGCTGATTGACGGAAAGCCATTGTATGAGCTGGTAGGAGAAAAAGTGGCAGAATGGGGAGCCGAATGCATGGGCGACGAGTACAGTTATATTGGAGCAGTAGTAGGAGCGACTTATCCGGAAATGGGAAAAGTTCTTCGTAAAGTAATGCCGAAATCTTATATTCTGGTTCCGGGATACGGAGCACAGGGCGGACAGGGAAAAGATCTGGTTCACTTCTTTAATGAGGACGGACTGGGAGCAATTGTAAATTCATCCAGAGGTATTATTGCGGCATATAAACAGGAAGCATATGCAAAATTTGGTGCAGAGAACTTTGGCGAAGCATCCAGAGCAGCAGTAGAAGCAATGGCGGCAGATATTCAGGGTGCATTAGAGGCACGCTAAGGAGGAGACAGATTCGATGTCAAAGAAACATAAAATGACAGCAGCAGTCATTTCTCAGGAAAAGATTGCGGAAGATATTTACAGTATGTGGCTGAAAGCAGACCAGGTTGCTGCAGAAGCTGTGCCCGGACAGTTTATTTCTATGTATACGAATGATGGCGGAAAACTTCTTCCGCGGCCGATTAGTCTGTGCGAGATTGATAAAGCAAACGGGCAGTTAAGAGTGGTATATAGAGTGACAGGAGAAAAAACAGGGACTGAGCAGTTTTCAAAAATGGAGGCGGGAGATACGCTGGAAATCATGGGACCGCTTGGAAATGGTTTTTCGTTGGAGACAGGAAAAGGGAAGAAAGCACTTCTGTTTGGCGGCGGAATCGGAGTTCCTCCAATGCTGGAACTGGCAAAACAACTTCATGCCGGTTACGGGACAGACTGTCAGCTTGTTATGGGATATAGAAGTGAAACATTTCTGACCAAAGAGTTGGGAGATAATGGGAAATTATACATTGCAACAGAGGATGGAAGCACCGGAACGAAAGGCAATGTTATGGATGCAGCGGCAGAAAATGGGTTGGATGCAGAGGTGATTTACGCCTGCGGCCCAACTCCTATGCTTCGGGCAATCAAGCAGTATGCGGAAGAAAAAAACATAGTATGCTATATATCTATGGAAGAGAGAATGGCATGTGGAATCGGTGCATGCCTTGCTTGTGTATGCAAGACAAAAGAAGTAGATGAGCACAGCAATGTACACAATAAACGTGTCTGCAAGGATGGCCCGGTATTCTTATCTACGGAGGTGGAAATCTAATGAATACAACTGTAAATCTGGCGGGAGTAGAATTGAAAAATCCGGTAATGACCGCATCCGGAACATTTGGATCAGGAGAAGAATACAGCGAATTCGTGGATTTGAGCCGTCTGGGAGCTGTCGTAACAAAAGGTGTTGCAAATGTACCGTGGCCGGGGAATCCAACTCCGCGTATTGCTGAAACACAGGGAGGAATGCTCAATGCAATCGGATTGCAGAATCCAGGCATGGAAGTTTTCTGTAAAAGAGATATCCCGTTTCTGAAACAATATGATACAAAGATTATTGTCAATGTCTGTGGAAAGACAACTGAAGATTACTGTGAAGTAGTAGAAAGGCTGGCGGATGAGCCGGTTGATATGCTGGAAATCAACATTTCCTGTCCAAACGTCAAAGAAGGCGGAATTGCTTTTGGGCAGAATCCAAAGGCAGTAGAAGAAATTACAAAAGAAATCAAAAAGCGGGCAAAACAGCCGGTTATCATGAAATTGAGTCCAAACGTTACGGATATCACAGAGACGGCAAGAGCTGCCGAAGCAGGAGGAGCAGACGTGTTGTCCCTGATTAATACATTAACAGGCATGAAAATTGATATTCACAGACAAGCGTTTGCACTGGCGAATAAGACAGGCGGAATGTCGGGACCGGCAGTAAAGCCGATAGCAGTCCGCATGGTATATCAGGTGGCTTCTGCTGTGAAAATTCCGATTATTGGAATGGGTGGAATTGCGACAGCGGAGGATGCGATTGAATTTATTCTCGCAGGAGCAAGTGCTGTTTCCGTAGGAACTGCAAATTTCTTTAATCCAACGGCAACTGTTGAGGTTGTGGAAGGAATTGAGAAATATATGGAGCAATATCATTTCGAGAATGTGAGTGATATGGTTGGGATTGTAAAATAATAAGGCTGGAAAAGCCTATAAATACGGAGGTTTTAGAAAATGGAAGCATATAAACAGGAATTTATTGAGTTTATGATTGACTGCGAGGTACTGAAATTTGGAGATTTCGTCACAAAGAGCGGAAGAAAAACACCGTTTTTTGTAAATACAGGATTCTACCGTACAGGAGCACAGTTAAGAAAACTGGGAGAATACTACGCGAAAGCAATCGAAACAAAATTTGGATTTGATTTTGATGTATTATTCGGACCTGCATATAAAGGAATTCCGCTGACGGTTGCGGCAACGATGGCAATCAGTGAATTTTATGGAAAAGATATCAAATACTGTTCCAATAGAAAAGAAGTCAAGGACCACGGAGATAAGGGAATTCTTCTGGGAAGTCCGATCCAGGATGGGGACAGGGTTGTAATTATTGAAGATGTTACAACAGCCGGAACTTCAATTCAGGAGACGCTTCCGATCATAAAAGCTCAGGGTGATGTGCATCCAATCGGGCTGGTAGTATCTGTGGACCGCATGGAGCGCGGACAGGGTGAAAAGAGTGCACTTGCAGAGATTCAGGAAAAATATGGACTGGAGACAACTGCAATTGTAACAATGGCAGAAGTTGTAGAGCATTTATATAACAGACCTTATAAAGGAAAAATTATTATTGATGACACATTAAAGGCAGCAATTGATGCATACTATGAAATGTATGGTGCGAAGTAAGGAGTGAAGTTATATGGAAAAGGCTTATAAGACAATGCAGCAGACAGGTGCGGGAAATATTGCACTGGGAATTGTGATGATGATTGTTGGAGTAACGACAGGAATTCTTGCGATTGTCAATGGCGCCCGGCTTTTGAAAAACAAAAGCAAGATAACCTTTTAAACGCTGCAAATTAGTGTAAAAGAGGGAAGGATTTGAAACAGAAACAGGTGAAAAGGGTTCGTGCTCTGGGAAAAGTTTTATTCGTATTATATATTTTTTTCCTGTTATACTTCTTGATTTTTTCAGACTGGTACGGACGTAGCGGCGTTAGAGAAGAATACAGGTATAATCTGGTACTTTTTACAGAAATTAAGAGATTTATTGAATACAGAGAGGCCTTAGGTGCATTTGCTGTATTCACCAATTTATTCGGAAATATTCTGATTTTTGTACCCTATGGATTTTTTATTTCTATGGCAAGCCGGTCAAGAGGATTTTTTCTGACGCTTTTTTACAGCTTTGGTCTGAGCCTTTGTGTAGAAGTATTTCAGCTTCTGACCAGGGTGGGAAGTTTTGACGTGGATGATCTTCTGTTGAATACAGTCGGCGGAATCTTGGGATATGTATTATTTTCAATCTGTAATGTGATAAGGAGAAACTGTGATGGCGGCAGGAAAAAAAGACGCTGAAAGAAGACAAAAAGAGAAAGAGCGTGAGCGCAAAAAACGTGGTTCCCGGAAATACGGACAAGCGAAAATGAAGCATTCCAGAATGGGAGTAGGCTCCTGCATTTATGCAGGAGTGTCCCTGATACTCATTATACTGCTGATTCTCTATGCATATTTAGAACGCGGGAATACAGTGAGTATCATAGGCGCGCTGGGATTGATAGACATGATTCTGACAATATTGGGAATTCGTGCGGGGGCGAAAGGATTGAGGGAGCGTGAAAAGAAGTATACTACCTGCAGGATTGGGATTGCGGTAAATGTCCTTGTACTGCTTTTTCTGATAGTAGTGTTTTTAGGAGGAATTTAATAAATGGAATGTAAAGAATGGCAAAAAGAGCGAAATGAACAATGCAGGGAACGGCACGAGCTGTCGGTAGAACGGCTTCGTATGATTGTGGCTGAAGAAACTGTAGATGTTGCTTATCAGTCGTACTTTCAGGGGTGTGCAGCATTTCTTCTGGAACTGGAGGCAGTCAGAAGAAAAGTAGAAAACGGTAGCTGGGATTCCTTGAGTGTAGAAGAAATGCGGGATTTCAATGAGGAGCTGTATGTGGATATTCTGGGAGAGCATTATAAGGTAAGCTATGCCAATCCGGCGTATGCGGTGAAGATGCTGACAGAAGTTTACGGACAGCTCTTAAGTTTTTTATACACAGAACTGCGCGGTGGAATTCCGTATGTATTTGAAAATAGAATAGACTATCTGACAATTCTAAATGAGTTGTTCATTGAAGTTTATCATTGCTTTGAAGAGGATATGCATCCGCCATATAAAATGCTGAAAGATATTCTGTACTGGTATGCCAGTGACTATTGTGATGTATTCCTTGCAGACAGGATTCGCGAGCAGATTGATCCTAAGTATACGGCATTTGCAGCGGAAATCATTGAGACTATGGACTTGGAGGATGACCGGTATCTTTATTATTATGGAGAATATGTGACTGAAAATGAGCTGGGAACTGCTCGGCATCTGCGAAGCCTTCCACAGGAGACGATTCAGAAAATGGCAGATGTTTATACAGAAGGTTATCGGATTGGATTTATTACAACCGGAAAAGATTTATCTAAGAAATCTGTAGTAAATATTCGCTACTGTCTGGGCTTTGAAAGGGTTGTCAAAGCTGCAATTGAAAATTTTCGGAAGATGGGGCTGTCACCAGTTATTTATCGTGCGGCGTCCAGCGTTATTACAAAACGTGAACAACATAAAATTGGCTATTACGGCGCAATTGCAAATAAACAGTATGAGTATGATCATCGTTTTGATCAGGGACTGTTTATGGATAAAAAGTATATCGAGCGGAAACTGGATGTGATGAGGAATGTCTATGAAAAGGAAAAAGAGCGTGCAGCACAGTTTGCAGGACCGGCAGTAATGGAAATTTTCGGAGAGAATCCATTCTGTCCGGAGGCGAAGGAGGAGGCTGTTTCATATACGGATGTACAGCGTTCTTTAGCTCTTTTGTATGACAGTAAATCCGGACAGATTACAAATCAGTATATTCGGGGAGAAGAAAGAAGCTTTACCATTATTGCATATCCTGTGCCGGAAATCGGAGAACAGTATGCAGAGATATTTGATGAGGTAATTCGTATCAATACACTGGATGCAGAACTTTATAAAGACGTACAGCAGGCTCTCATTGATGCACTGGACCAGGGAGAATATGTCCATATCCTTGGAAAAGGAGAGAATAAGACGGATTTAAAGGTACAGCTTTGGAAATTGAAAAATCCGGACAAAGAAACGATATTTGAAAACTGTGTGGCAGATGTAAATATTCCTGTCGGCGAAGTCTTCACTTCTCCGGTACTGGAAGGTACACAAGGAATTTTGAATGTCAGCAAAGTATATTTGAATGAACTGCAGTATCTGGATTTGAGTATTACTTTTAAAGATGGAATGATTACAGAATATACATGCAGTAATTTTGAAAATGAAGAAGAAAATAAGAAATTTATCTATGATAATATTCTTCACAATCATTCATCTCTCCCTCTGGGAGAATTTGCAATCGGAACGAATACAACTGCATATGTAGCTGCGAAGAAATACGGAATAGAAGAGAAGCTGCCGATTCTGATTGCGGAGAAAATGGGACCTCATTTTGCAGTCGGAGATACCTGTTACAGTTGGGCCGAAGATAACCGGGTTTATAATCCCAATGGCAAAGAAATCGTTGCAAAAGATAATTCCGTGTCCATTTTAAGAAAGGAAAATGTGGAAAAAGCATACTTCCAATGTCATACAGATATAACCATACCTTATGAAGAGTTAGAAGAAATAAGTGTATTAACAAAAGAGGGAAAACAGATTATACTATTGAAAGACGGAAGGTTCGTATTACCGGGAACAGAGGTACTAAATGAACCTTTTGAGAATCTGTAATAGGAAGTACAAAATTTGAGAAAGGTGGACATGATATGCCAAAAGTAGGAATTGTAATGGGCAGCGATTCAGACCTCAAGGTGATGGGGAAAGCTGCTGACATGCTGGAAAAACTGGGAATTGATTATGAGATGACCATTATTTCCGCGCATCGTATGCCAGATACATTTTTTAATTGGGCAAAAGCTGCAGAAGGAAAGGGAATCAAAGTAATCATTGCAGGTGCAGGAATGGCAGCACATCTTCCGGGAATGTGTGCAGCCTTATTTCCAATGCCGGTAGTTGGAGTTCCAATGTCAGGAAAGAATCTGGAGGGAATGGATGCACTGTACTCCATCGTTCAGATGCCGCCGGGAATTCCGGTTGCGACAGTTGCAATTGACGGAGGGATGAATGCAGCGATTCTGGCTGCGAAAATTCTTGCGACATCCGATGAGACTATTTTGGAGAAACTGAAAGACTACTCTGCAAAAATGCAGGCGACTGTTCAGGAGAAGGCTGCAAAGCTGGAGAAAATCGGATACAAAGCATATCTGGAAAACTGTTAATAAATACACAGATGACGTGGGGAATGGAGAATCGATATGGACTATAAGAATGCAGGTGTTGATATTGAAGCCGGTTACAAATCAGTGGAACTTATGAAAAAACATGTACAGGAGACGATGAGACCGGAAGTACTTACCAATCTGGGAGGTTTTTCGGGTGCATTTTCCATGGAGAAGTTCAAAGAAATGGAAAAACCAACCCTGGTGTCAGGGACGGATGGTGTAGGAACAAAACTGAAATTGGCATTTCTTTTAGATAAGCATGACACAATTGGAATTGACTGTGTTGCCATGTGTGTCAATGATATTGCATGTGCAGGTGGAGAACCGTTATTTTTCCTGGATTATATTGCATGTGGAAAAAATGAGCCTGAGAAAATCGCTGAAATCGTAAGCGGTGTGGCAAATGGATGCAAACAGGCAGATGCGGCACTGATTGGCGGGGAGACTGCTGAGATGCCGGGATTTTATCCGGTGGATGAATATGATCTGGCAGGATTTGCTGTTGGAGTCGTGGATGAGAAAGACCTGATTACAGGAGCAGATTTAAAAGCAGAAGATGTATTGATTGGAATGGCATCTTCCGGAGTACATAGTAATGGATTCTCCCTTGTAAGAAAAGTTTTTGAGATGACAAAAGAAAATTTAGGAACCTATTATGATGAATTGGGCACTACCTTGGGCGAGGCACTTCTGGCTCCCACCAAGATTTATGTAAAAGCACTGAGAAGCGTGAAAGAAGCAGGGGTTACCATTCGGGCATGCAGCCATATCACCGGAGGCGGTTTCTATGAGAATGTACCGCGTATGCTCAAAGAGGGAACACATGCAGTTATCAAAAAAGACAGTTATCCGATTCCACCGATTTTTAGAATGCTTGCTGAAAAAGGCGAAATTGAAGAGCATATGATGTACAATACATTTAATATGGGGCTTGGCATGATTCTTGCCGTAAATCAGGCAGATGTTTTTAAGACGATAGAGGCAATCAAAGCTGCCGGAGAAACTCCATATATAGTGGGGCATATAGAATCACAGGAAAAAGGAGTTACTTTATGCTAAGGATTGTTGTGCTGGTTTCCGGAGGCGGGACAAATTTACAGGCAATCATTGACGGCGTAAATAACGGTACAATTACGAATACAGAGATTGCAGGTGTCATCAGTAATAACAAGAATGTATATGCTTTGGAAAGGGCGAAAAAGCATCAGATTCCAAACTGCTGTATTTCTTCGAAGGATTTTGAGTCCAGAGAAATCTTTAATGAAAAACTGCTGGCAGCAGTAGATGCATACAAACCGGATTTGGTTGTACTGGCAGGATTTCTTGTTGTGATTCCTCCGGCGATGATTGAGCGGTACAGAAACCGTATGATCAATATTCATCCGTCTTTGATTCCGTCTTTTTGTGGGAAAGGATTTTATGGACTAAAAGTTCATGAGGCAGCCCTTGCAAGAGGCGTGAAAGTAGTTGGGGCGACAGTGCATTTCGTAGATGAAGGAACGGATACGGGACCGATTCTACTGCAAAAAGCGGTGGAGATACAGCCGGGAGATACGCCTGAAGTACTTCAGCGCCGTGTGATGGAAGAAGCAGAATGGAAAATTTTGCCCAGGGCGATAGATTTGATTGCGAATGGGAAAGTATCAGTGAAAGATGGTAAAACAGTGATTGCTGATTGAGAAAGAGAATTGTATCAGAATGTAGAGATTACATAGAGACAGAGGAGGCTGCCATGAGAGTATTAATTGTTGGAAGCGGCGGAAGAGAGCATGCGATTGCGGCAAGTGCCGCAAGAAGCAGGAAAGTAGAGAAAATGTATTGTGCGCCGGGAAATGCAGGAATTGAAGAATTTGCCGAGTGTGTGGATATTGGAGCAATGGAATTCGATAAACTGACTGCATTTGCAAAAGAAAAAGCAATCGACCTTTGTATTGTCGGAATGGACGATCCTTTGGTAGGAGGTCTGGTCGATGAGATGGAAGCGGCAGGAATCCGCACGTTTGGCCCCAGAAAGAATGCGGCAGTTTTGGAAGGTTCTAAAGCGTTTTCAAAAGCTCTGATGAAGAAATACAATATTCCAACAGCAGAATATGAGAGTTTTACAGATTCCGGGAAAGCAATGGAGTATCTGGAAACTGTAAAATTCCCCATTGTTTTGAAGGCAGACGGACTTGCACTTGGAAAGGGAGTATTGATTTGCCAGAATCTGGAAGAGGCAAAAGAAGGCGTAAAGACCATTATGCTGGATAAAAAATTCGGAACGGCAGGCAATGCGATTGTGATTGAAGAGTTTATGACAGGCCGTGAGGTTTCCGTACTTTCTTTTGTAGATGGGAAAACAATTAAGACGATGGCATCCGCTCAGGATCACAAGCGTGCAGGAGATGGAGATACCGGGCTGAATACGGGTGGAATGGGGACGTTTTCTCCAAGTCCTTTCTATACAAAAGAGGTGGAAGAGTTCTGTGAAAAATATATTTACCAGGCTACGGTTGACGCAATGGCAGCAGAAGGAAGACCGTTCAAGGGAGTGATTTTCTTTGGTTTGATGCTGACAGAGGATGGTCCGAAAGTGCTGGAGTATAATGCCCGTTTTGGCGACCCGGAGGCACAGGTGGTACTTCCGCGTATGAAGAATGATTTGATTGAAGTGGCAGAAGCATGCATTGACGGAACACTGGATCAAATTGACTTGCAGTTTGAGGAAAATGCAGCTGTATGCGTGGTACTTGCATCGGAAGGATACCCGGTGAAATATGAAAAGGGATTTCCTGTTTTTGGCCTGGAGGAATTTAAAAAGCACGATGGTTACTATTGTTTCCATGCAGGAACAAAGAGACAGAATGGGCAGGTCGTGACAAACGGCGGGCGTGTGCTGGGAATTACAGCAAAGGGGAAAACCTTAAAAGAAGCAAGAGAAAATGCTTATGCAGCAACCAAGTGGGTGCAGTTTGAGAATAAATACATGAGACATGATATCGGAAAAGCGATAGATGAAGCATAGACTGTTTAAAACTCCATAAATGTATTTGACATTTTTGCCGGACTTTTTAGAGTCTGGCAATTGTATTTAGAAAGAAAATATTGACAATAAAATCCTGTAAATATAGTATTAAAGTTGTGATAGAAAAAAGTATTGTAACTGGCAAAGTGGTATTCATAGGAGGAAAGTATGGAGCAAAAGAGGTTACAGTCAGGAAAGAAGTGGTGGATTCCGGTTACCGTCTTCGTCGCACTGGCAGCTATTGCAGCAGGTGGTTTTTTGATTTGGAAGCTGATATTTCACAGGCTGAATCCGGAAGATACAGTAACAGAATATTTTGAACTGGCAGCAGAAAAGCAGTATGGACAGATGTATGATATGCTGAGTGAATCTGCAAAGGGCAAAATCTCAAAAGAAGAGTTCACAGAGCGTAACCAGAATATTTACGAAGGCATTGAAGCGTCAGAGATTCAAATCTCGTTTCCAAAAGAAGAGCAGAAGTATCATGGGAATCCGGTAACAGTGACTTATTCTACCACTATGAATACGCTGGCGGATGAAATTTCTTTTGATAATCAGATGACTCTGACCAAAGAAGCTGGCAAATACCGGATTGAATGGGATTCTACGGTGATTTTTCCATCATTGAAAGACTCCTATAAAGTGCAGATTCTGACGGAAACTGCAAAAAGAGGAACGATTTATGATAGGAATGGAAGTGTGCTTGCAGGAAATGGCGTGGTTTCTGAAATAGGACTTGTGCCGGGAAAAATGGAAGAAGGCGATGCAAAGAATCTGGCGATTCAAAAGCTGGCGGAGATTTTGGATATTACTGAAGAATCGATTCATACGGCGTTGAGTGCTTCTTACGTGCAGGAAGATTCATTTGTTCCATTGAAGAAAATCTCTAAGAGCGATACGGAAAAAGAAGAGCAATTATTACAGATACCGGGGGTTATGATTAATGATTCCGAAGCCAGAGTATACCCACTGGGAGCAGCTGCAGGACATTTGACCGGATATGTGCAGTCTGTGACAGCAGAAGATTTGGAAAACCTGGAAGGTAAGGGCTATCATGCAAATAGCGTGATTGGAAAGGCCGGGCTGGAACAGGTGTATGAAGAAGAGTTAAGATCTGTGGACGGATGCAGGATTATTGTTGTAGATGAAAATGGAAATACAATGGAAGTACTGGCATTAAAACCGGCTGAAGACGGAAAGGATGTTAAAGTTACGATTGATGCAAATGTTCAGCAGACAGCTTATAATCAGTTTTCAGCAGATCCGGGAACTGCAGCAGCGATGAATCCAAAAACAGGTGAGATGTTGGCACTGATCAGTACCCCGGGATATGATCCAAATGAATTTGTACTTGGAATGTCGAATGAAAGATGGGATGCATTAAACAATGATACGAACAATCCTTTGATGAACCGGTTTGTAAATACATGGGTTCCGGGCTCTACATTTAAAGGGATTACGGCAGCAATCGGAGTGGATACCGGAAAAATTAATCCGGATGAGAATAAAGGCTATGTAGGATTGAGCTGGCAGAAAGATGAGAGCTGGGGCGATTATTATGTTACAACATTGACCGATTATGGACAGGAAGTAAATCTGGAAAATGCACTTGTTTATTCTGACAACATTTATTTTGCGAGGGCAGCTTTGGACATCGGGCCGGATACAATGGCAGAAAAAATGAAAACCTTTGGATTTGATGAGGAGATGCCGTTTGAAATTGGTATGCAGACGTCTACCTTTGATACAGATGGAAAGATTGATTCGGATATTCAGCTTGCGGATACGGGTTATGGACAGGGGCAGGTACTCGTCAATCCGGTACATCTTCTTTCTATGTATTCAATGTTTGTCAACGAAGGAAATATGATTCGCCCTACTTTAAAATATGAAGAGGGGTATACCGGACAGAATTGGAAAGAAAGTGTGATTTCCGCACAAAATGCAGAAATTATAAAAAATGATTTGGTTCAGGTTGTGGAGAATCCGAGTGGAACAGGAGCCAGAGCAAAAATTGACGATGTAATGCTGCTTGGAAAGACAGGAACAGCGGAAATCAAAGAAAGCCAGGATGATACAGAAGGAATTGAACGGGGGTGGTTCATCTGTGAGACTGTGGATGATACTGCAAAGCCAATTGCAGTTGTCGGTATGGTGGAAGATGTAAAGACAAAAGGCGGAAGCAGTTATGTGACAGAGAAAGTCAGAAATATAGTTTCGGCATATGAATAGGAATTGCCGGGACTGGAATAGAGCTATCTGTTTCAGACCATCCGGGGAGGAAAATAATATGGAAGAATTTTTAAGTCAGACGCTTCCGTTTTGGAGTCGGCTGACAGAGGATGAAAGAAAAGAACTGGCAGTGAAAACGCAGGAGGAACACTGGAAAAAAGGAGCTGTTATTCATTTAGGAAGACGGGACTGTGCGGGGGTTCAGCTGGTGAAGTCAGGACAGGTACGGGCGTACATTACGTCGCCCGGAGGTGGAGAAATCACCCTGTTCCGGCTGGTAGAAGGCGATGTCAGTATTTTAAGTGCCGCATGTATGATGAAAGGCATGGATATTGAAATGGATATGCAGATTGAAGAAGATACCATACTGTACACGATTCCAAAAGTGGTGTATAAAAAACTCAGTGAGGAGAATAATAGTGTAAAAGACTATACGATGGAAAAGGTATCGGAGAAATTTTCAGATGTTATGTGGCTGTTTAATCAGTATGTGTTTTCTAATGTAGCATCCCGGTTGTCGGATGCGATACTGGAGCATCGTGCACTGGCAGGAAGTAATGTTATGGAAATTACACATGATGCATTGGCGAGAGATATTGGTACGGCGCGGGAAGTTGTGACCCGCCTTTTGAAACAGTTTCAAACAGATGGTCATATAAAGATGACCAGAGGACGGATAGAAGTAATAGAACCGAAAGCTTTGGAAAAAATCTAAGAAATGTGATTTTGTCACTGAAAAAAATAAAAAATGTGTTATACTATAACAAGGTTTAGTAAGATAAAAGGAGGAATGTCAATATGGCAATCGTGAAATTAACAAAAGAAAACTTTGAACAGGAAGTAATGAATTCAGATAAACCGGTATTAGTAGACTTTTATGCAGATTGGTGCGGACCGTGCCAGATGCTCTCTCCAATCGTCGATGAGATATCAGACGAAAGAACAGATATTAAGGTTGGAAAAATCAATGTCGATGAGCAGATGGAACTGGCTCAGAAATATGGAGTTATGACAATTCCGACATTGATGGTATTTAAAAATGGTGAACTGGTAAATAAACATATTGGTTCACAATCTAAGAGCGGTGTATTAGAAATGCTGTAAGTAATAGAATAATAGGCAATAGGGGACGTAGTAAAATAGAGTTTTACTACGTCCCCTATTTGATGCCTAAGAGTCAAAATAATTAGTTCTGATGGAATCTTTCAGAAAATACCATATTAACAAGAAGATATAAATTTGATAGAATAAACTTACTGTTTGCAGTTTAAAAAGGGGATAAAAATATGCTTCAATTTATTTTAGGGAATTCCGGTTCGGGGAAATCCCATTATTTATATGAAATGGTAATCCGGGAATCCATGGAACATCCAGATACGAATTATTTGGTTCTTGTACCGGAACAGTTTACAATGCAGACACAGAGAGATTTCTGCACGATGCATCCGCATCACGGCATCATGAATATTGATGTGCTTAGTTTTGGACGCATGGCTCACAGGATATTTGAAGAAGCGGGCGGACAGAAGGCACAGGTTCTGGATGATGAGGGCAAAAGTCTGATTCTGCGTAAGATTGCAGGGGACTATGAAGAGAAACTAAAAGTTCTGAAGGGAAATTTGAAAAAACAGGGGTATATCAGTGAAGTGAAATCTGTTATCTCTGAATTTACCCAGTATGGCATCGGTTTTGAAGAACTGGATGCGTTTATGGAAGAACTGGAGCCAGAAACTTTCTTATATTATAAACTGGCAGATATTCGTATGGTCTATGAAGGATTTGAAAATTATCTGGCAGATAAATATATTACGAAAGAGGAACTTTTAGACGTGCTGAACCGTATGGCGGCAAAATCGCAAATTTTGAAGAACAGTGTAATTGTTCTGGATGGATTTACCGGATTTACACCTGTACAGAATAAACTGCTGGGTGAACTTATGAGCATTTGTAAAAAGATGGTAATTACGGCAGTAATGGATGGAAGAGAGGACGCATTTCGATACACCCATCCGTATCAGCTTTTTGCACTGAGTAAGCAGATGGTGACCGGACTGGTAAAAATTGCACAGGAAAGAAAAATTGAGATTGCGGCTCCGATTTGTCTATACCAGAAGCCTGTTTACCGGTTTAAAGAAAATCCGGAACTGGGATTTCTGGAATCAGAGCTGTTTCGGTATTCCAGAAAGCATTATGACAGAGAAATGAAAAGCATCTCCATTCATGTGGCGAAAAATCCGTCGGCAGAGTCAGACGCTGTGGCAGAATCGATTCGCAGGCTGGTGAGGGAACAGGGGTACCGCTATCGGGATATTGCAGTAATCTGCAGTGATATGAATGTGTATGCCTCCTCTTTGGAGAAAGCATGTGACACATACGGCATTCCGGTGTTTATGGATTATAAGAAAAGTATTCTGCTGAATGCCTTTGTAGAGTATGTCAGAAGCCTGCTTGCTATGGCAGAACAGAATTTTTCTTATGAAAGTGTATTTCGTTTCCTGAGGACCGGACTTTCAGGATTTGACATGGATGAAATAGACCGTATGGAAAATTATGTGGTTGCACTGGGGCTGAAAGGCTATAAAAAATGGCAGGAAGTATGGGCAAGAAAAACATCTCAGACAGATGAAAAGGATTTGGAATATCTGAATGGACAAAGAGTCCGGTTTGTGGAAATGATAGACGAGCTGGTTTTTGTTTTGAAACAGAAAAGCAAAACAGTACAGGATATCACAGAGGCAGTCTATACATTTTTTGTAAAACAGGGAATTCAAGAGAAGTTAAGTCATATGGAGCAGAAGTTCCGGGACAGTGGAGAAGAGGCTCTGGCAAAAGAGTATGCACAGATTTATCGGATTGTCATTGAGCTGTTTGATAAGTTTGCAGAACTTCTTGGAGACGAAAGGATTTCCCTTAGAGAATATTGTGAGCTTCTGGATGCAGGATTGGAGGAGGCCAAGGTAGGGGTGATTCCTCCAAGCATGGATCAAGTGGTCATTGGAGACGTTCAGCGTACCCGGTTAAAGAGTAATCTAAAGGCACTCTTCTTTGTAGGAGCAAATGATACACTGCTTCCGGGCAGCCTGGGGCAGGGAGGACTTTTGTCCGAACGTGACAGAGAAAAATTCACAGATAAGAAGGTTTCACTTTCTCCGGGAGCAAAAGAAAAAACATATATTCAGAAGTTTTATCTGTACATGAATTTGACCAAACCGGATACTTTTTTATCGATTTCTTACAGTAAAGTATCTGCGGATGGAAAAACGCTGCGTCCGGCTTATTTAATCCAGGACTTGAAAAAAATGTATTCAAAACTGGAAGTTGCGGATGAGGATGAAAAACAGATGATACAGCATGAACTGACGGTCAAAACAGGGATGCAGTATCTGATTCGAGGAATCAGGGACAGGCAGTTTGGTGTAGATGAAACGTGGAAAGAGCTGTATACATGGTATAAAAGTAATCCGCAGGTTCAAAAAGCAATCGGGAAGCTTTTGGATGCCGGATTTTTTAAGAAACATCGGGATCATCTGACCAAAGAAGCAGCCCAGGCATTATATGGGGAGCAGAGCAGAATCAGTGTGACCCGTCTGGAAAAGTTCTCTTCCTGTGCCTATGCGCATTTTCTGACATATGGACTTCGGCTGTCGGATAGAGAGCGTTATGAGTTTGAGGCGATGGATTTGGGGAACATTGCCCATCAGTCGATGGAGCGATTTTCCAGGAAAGCAGATGAGAAAAAGAAAATGTGGCCGGAGCTTTCAGAAGAAATGCGGGAAGGGCTGATTGAGGAGAGTGTAGAAGAAAGCATCAAGGATTATGGGAATACGGTTCTTTACAGCTCTGCCAGAAATGAATATATGATTGTGCGTATTAAACAATTGATACGCAGGTCTGTTTGGGCACTGACAAAACAGATGGAGTGCGGAGATTTCCTTCCGGCGGGATACGAGCTGAATTTTGGCAGTGGAAAGATTGACCGGATTGATACCTGTGAAGACGAGGATGTTGTATATGTAAAAGTTACGGATTATAAGACCGGAATGAAGAGTTTCGATATAGTTGCTCTTTATCATGGATTGCAGATGCAGCTTCCGGTATATCTGAATGCGGCGCTTGAAGTGGAGAAAAAGCATAATCATGGAAAAGAAGTGGAGCCTGCAGGGGTATTTTATTATCGAATGAAAGACCCGATAGTTGAAAAAGAAAAAAATGATGTGGTTCTGGAGGAAAAGATTTTAAAAGAGTTGAAGCTGGATGGTATTATCAATGCCCGCGAAGAGGTTATTGATCATCTGGAGCACAATCTGAGCGGAACTTCTTATCTGAACCCAATTGGCAGGAATAAGGATGGAAGTCTGAACCGTTATTCCAAAGTTCTGGAGCCGGAAGAGTTTTATGCTATGCTGAATTATACAAAAAAGAAGGAAGCGGAGCTAAAGTACCGGATTTTTGCGGGAGAAGCAGCGGCAAACCCATATGAACTGGATGGAAATACAGGATGTGATTATTGTGCTTATCGTGATATTTGCGGATTTGATCCGAGGTTAGACGGATACGAATTCAGAACTCTGGAAAAATATTCAAAAGAAGAGGCAATACGCAGAATGGAAGAAGAAATCAGCAGAGAGAACGGGCAGAAAGGAGGAGAACAGATATGAGCGTACAGTGGACAAAAGAACAGCAGAAAGTGATTGATTTAAGAGACCGCAATATTCTGGTCTCTGCAGCTGCCGGTTCAGGAAAAACAGCTGTATTGGTGGAGCGGATTATCCAAAGGCTGATGGAGAAAGAAAATCCTTTGGATGTGGACCGGCTTTTGATTGTAACATTTACAGAAGCGGCAGCAGCGGAAATGAAGGAGAGAATTCGGGATGCGATTGAGAAGGCATTGGAAGAAGAGCCGGAAAATGTACATTTACAGCGGCAGTCCACATTGATTCACAGTGCGCAGATTACGACGATTCATAGCTTTTGTCTGTCAGTGATTCGGGAACATTTCCATGTCATTGATTTAGACCCGGGATTTCGGATTGCGGAAGAAGGAGAGCTAAAGCTGATGCGTCAGGACGTATTGAACGAGCTGCTGGAAGATTTCTATATTCAGGGCGATAATGGCTTCCTGGAATTTGTGGAAAAATTCGGAACCGGGCGCAGTGACAAGAAAATAGAAGAGTTGATCTTAACACTCTATGAGTATTCTTTGAGTTATCCGCAGCAGGAAATATGGCTTGCCGAATGTGCAGAAGCCTATCGCATAGAAGGACAGCTGGAAGACGCAGTATGTTTTCAAAAGGCAGAACAATTTATCAGTCAACATCTCACAGGAGCTGAGGATTTGATTCACGCTGCTTTGAAAATCTGTGAAGAACCGGATGGCCCATATATGTATGGGGATGCATTGGAAACAGATTTAGCAGCAATTGAAAAAATTCAAAAAGCAAGCGGTTTTTGTGAGATGTATGAAGCGGTATCAGCAACAAAGTGGAAGCGTCTGTCGACAAAAAAAGATGAAACAGTTTCTGCAGATAAGAGGGATGCTGTGAAAGCCGTGCGTGAAAAAGTTAAGAAAATGGTAAAAGAAATCCAGTCCTCTTATTTCTATGAGGAGCCTAAGGAACTGGTATCAGATATGAGCCAGTCCTATGAGACTATGCAGATACTGGTTTCACTTGTGAGGGAGTTCAGCGCCCGGTTCTCAGAGAAGAAACGCAATAAAAATGTGATTGATTTCAGTGATATGGAGCAGTTTGCACTTCGTATTCTGACAGAGGAGAAGGATGGAAAGCTGGTTCCGTCTATGTCGGCAATGGAATATCAGGAACAGTTTGAAGAAGTGATGATCGATGAGTATCAGGACAGCAATCTGATACAGGAGGCTATTCTGACAAGTGTTTCCACAGTCAGCAGAGGAAAACCGAATATTTTTATGGTAGGAGATGTAAAGCAGAGTATTTACAGGTTTCGTCTCTCTCGTCCGGAATTGTTTATGCAGAAATATGATACATATAGTTTGGAAGATTCCAAAGAACAGAGGATAGATTTGCATAAAAATTTCCGAAGCCGTACAGAGGTTCTGGATGCAGCTAATTATGTATTTGAACAAATCATGCAGAAGGAAGTGGGCGGAATTCTTTATGATGAAAAAGCCGCATTATATCCCGGAGCAGATTATGCTCCCAGTGAGGAGCAAAACGGAAGTTCTGTAAATCAGGCGGAGCTTCTGTTGCTGGATCCGGAGGAAGTGGAATGGGAAGAAGAGAATGTGCGAAGGCTGGAGGCATGGGCAGCAGCAAATCGGATTAAAAAATTGGTGTGTCAGACGAAAGTTCTGGATAAAAAAACAAAAGAATATCGTCAGGCACAGTATCGGGATATTGTAATTCTGACAAGAAGCATTAAAGGATGGGCAGATGTTTTTGCATCGGTGCTGGCAGAAGAGGGAATTCCGGCCTATGTAGGAAGCAGGGAGGGATATTTTGAGACCTATGAAGTCAGTGTACTTCTGGATTATTTAAAGGTCCTGGATAATCAGCGTCAGGATTTACCGCTGACAGCAGTACTGACTTCTCCGTTTGCCGGATTAGAGGCAGCACAGCTTGCCGAAATCCGCAGTACATATCCGGATATGATGTTTTATGAGGCAGTACGGGCATACGCGCAGAAAGAAAGTGACGAGAAGCCAAAAGATGCAGTTCTTCAAAAGCGGCTGTATGAATTTTTAGAACAGATTTCTTGTTTTCGTGAAATGCTGCCTTATACGCCGATGCATGAGCTGCTTTGGAAAATCATCGAGGAAACAGGATATGGCATTTATATAGAGGCAATGCCCGGAGGTGAACAAAGGATTGCCAATGTAGAAATGTTGATTCAGAAAGCGGCATCCTATGAAGGAACCAGTTATAAGGGACTGTTTAATTTTGTGCGTTATATAGAACAACTAAAAAAATATGATGTAGATTATGGAGAAGCGAATATTTCAGATGAGCAGTCTGATACCGTGAGGATTATGAGTATTCATAAGAGTAAGGGATTGGAGTTCCCGATTGTCATTGTTGCCGGGATGGGAAAGAAATTCAATATGCAGGATGTAACAGGGAATATTGTCCTTCATCCAAAACTGGGTGTGGGAATTGATGCAGTGGATTTGGAAAGGCGGACAAAAATTCCCACTTTGTTGAAAAAAGTCATCCAGGAAGAAGTAAAGGTGGAAAACTTAGGAGAAGAGATGAGGGTTCTTTATGTTGCGATGACTCGTGCAAAAGAAAAACTCATTATGACAGGGGTATACAAAGGAGCGAAAGAACTTCTGGAGTCTTATCGGAGAGAGACGGCAGAAAAATTCCCTGTTTACCAGCTTCTCCAGGCAAAATCTTATCTTGACTGGGTACTTCCTGCTGTAATGAGGGAGAACAGTCCGATTGCAGTATCTGTTGCTGACAGCACAGAGGAAGGAATGCTGGAGCTTACAGAGGAACGTGCAGGTGAACTGGCAAAAGATGTACTTCAGCACTGGGACACTTCTTTGATTCATGATGCGGAATTTAAGGAAAAATTGGAAAAACAGCTCGGATTTGTCTATGGATACGAGGAAGAGAAAAGTTTAAAGATGAAGTTTACTGTGTCGGAGCTGAAAAAGCGTGAATATCTGGCAGAGGAAGCAGGAGAAATTGTGTATGAGGAGCCGGAAATAATACCGCTTCTGCCAAGATTTCTGGAAAAAGAGACAACCTTGAGCGGTGCCTCCAGGGGAAGTGCGTACCATAAAGTTATGGAGCTTTTGGATTTTTCAAAAGAGTATGATTTAAGGACACTGAAAGAAACTATTCAGGGCTTACAGGAAGAAGAAAGAATCTCTGAAGAGATGGCAGAATCTATCCGACTGGAGGATGTTCTGAAATTTTTATGCTGTAACAGTGGAAGGCGGATGCAGCGTGCGGCACAGTGCGGAAAGCTTTATAAGGAACAGCCGTTTGTGCTGGGGGCAAAGCCGCAGGAAGTTTATCCGGATACTAAAAGTGAAGAGCTGGTTTTAGTACAGGGGATTATTGACGTATATTTTGAGGAGGAAGACGGGCTGGTTCTTCTGGATTATAAAACAGATAAGGTGCGTAAGGCGGAAGAGTTGAGAGAAAAATATCATACACAGCTGGAGTACTATGGAAAGGCACTGGAGCAGCTCCTGCAGAAGCGGGTGAAAGAGAAAATTATTTATTCTTTCACTCTAAGACAGGAAATTGAGGTATAATAATGAAAATAGCAGTGATTTATTTAATCGGGATTAACCTGCTGACATTTGTGCTTTATGGAATTGATAAATGGAAGGCGCAGCAAAACTACTGGAGAGTGCCGGAGAAAACATTGATTTTGCTGGCAGTAATTGGAGGTGCTGTGGGGGCACTTGCGGGCATGATTTTATTTCGGCATAAGATAAGGAAGCCCAAGTTTTATCTGGGAGTGCCTTTTATTTTATTCGCGCAGATTGCAGCAGTCTGCTGGTTTGTGGAGAGGCTGTTATAAAACAAGTGAAAGGAATGGAAAAACATGGACAAAATAGTAAAAGACCAGTTGATGGAGGCTGGTATCAATGTAGAGGAGGCAGTCAATAGGTTTATGGGGAATGAAGTGCTGCTGGAACGTTTTCTGAAAAAATTTCTGGAGGACCCTTATTACGGTAAGCTGACAGAAGCAATTTCTAAAGGAGAACGTGAAGATGCGTTTATTGCTGCACATACATTGAAAGGCGTGTGTGGAAATCTGGCATTTACACAGCTGTTCCCATTATTTGTACAGCAGGTAAATTTTATGAGGAAAGATAAATGGGAAGATGCCATAGCCATGATGCCGGAAATAACCAGGGAGTATGACAAAACAGTAGGAGTAATTCAAAAATATTATGGACAATCATAGATAACAAGTGCCTGCGGCGAATAGATTTTGCCGCAGGTACTTGTTTTATTGTGTAGGGAGAACGAATATTTCTTTAGAAAATCTTAAATAATATTATATTGACAACTAATATTATACAGAATATAATATAGTCA
>CASERA010000018.1 GCA_949290175.1 uncultured Ruminococcus sp. | reverse complement strand
GGAAAACAACTTTCTTATCAGGAACTTTCAAAATATCCCATTCTAATGCTGGACAAACACAGCACCACCAGTGAATTTCTGCATCGACTGTTCCAGCAGCATCAGCTGGATCTTGTTCCTGAAATCGAACTGGCGAGCAATGATCTTCTGATTGACCTGGCACGCATTGGACTCGGAATTGCCTTCATTCCAAACTACTGTATGTCTGAACAGAATGATGAGCTGTTTGTTGTAGAGACGGAAGAAGAACTCCCATCCCGGGAACTTGTAATCGCTTATAATGAACAAATATTAACTTCCAAAGCCGCAAAGGAATTCCTGAACTTTTTTGATTGATTACAATACATCTTCTGAAGTATTTACGGGCTTTCCCAGAAAGCCCGTATTTCTTTCTGTATTTTTTCTATCTGGCTGGTTTGTAGATTCTCCCATTCTCTTGGAAAAACATCTTGATACTGTCTGCTTCTAAATCGCTCATCTAAAAGTATGATAACACCTCTGTCCCGCTCTGTTCGGATGACCCTTCCAGCTGACTGCAGTACTTTATTCATCCCCGGATACAGATATGCATAATCAAATCCATTTAGTTTCTGATTATCGAAGTACTGTTTCAAAAGTTCTCTTTCATTGCAGACCTGCGGAATACCCGTGCCAGCGATTATCACCCCGATTAGCCGTTCTTCCGCCAAATCAATTCCTTCTGAAAAAATTCCTCCCATCACACAAAAACCAACCAGACTTCCCTTACGTTCTTTTTCAAAGGAATCCAGAAACGCTTCCCGAGCTCCTTCCTCCATATACTGAGACTGTAAAATATATTCTATTTCCGGATACCTCTCCAATTTCTTTTCAAAATATAAGGCAACTTCTTCCATAAACCGATATGACGGGAAAAATACCATATAATTTCCGCTTTTTCCCTGTACCACTTCTATAATATATTCAGCAAATCTTTGATATGTCTCTTCTCCCCGACTGGTATATTTGGTACTTACATCATCTCCAATCAAAAGAAGCCTGTTTTCCTTTGGAAATGAACTTTCAGCATAAATCGCATAATCATCATTCTCCACACTAAGCAGTTTTTTATAATAATGAATGGGAAGAAGTGTTGCTGAAAAGAATATTGTACTTTTCCCCTGTTCCAGATAATTTTGAAGATTTACTGCCGGATTAACACAGAACAATTTCACTTTAAACCTGCCATCTCGCTCCAATTCTGAATAAATCACATAATTATCATCGATTATCTCCTGAATATTCAAAAATCTCCTCACCTGAAAATAGAAATCCAAAACCTTACTTCGTATTTCCTGGTCCTGACAGTCTTCCAGAAATTTTTCTATTTCTGCCATAATATTCATCAGTTTTAATGCAATATGAGAAACACTTTGTAATATCCGGCAATTTTCACACTCTCTCTTCAGCTCCAGCAACTGCCTGTTGCATTCCCCCAGTCTCTTTGCAAGTTTTGGTGCTTCGGTTTTCACCAGATGCTTGACTGACAGAACATCCTCTTTATACAAGGCTGCGCTGTACATCTCTCTGCCTCTTTCCACCAGATTATGGGCTTCATCGATCAAAAACAGATACTCTCCTTTTCCTCCTTCTGAAAAGAAACGCTTCAGATGTGCATTCGGGTCAAATACATAATTATAATCACAAATAATGGCATCTGCCCATTCTGAGGCATCCAAAGACATTTCAAAAGGACATACCTTGTATTTCTTCGCCTGTTCCTCAATCCGCTCTCTGCTCCATTCATGTCCAGAAGTAATCATATCAAAAACTGCATCATTCACACGATCATAGTGTCCTTTTGCATATGGACATGCATCCGGATTACACTCTTTTTCATCATAAAAACATATTTTTTCTTTGGCCGTCAGCGTAATCACCTTATATAAAAGTCCCTGCTCCTTCAAAATACGAAACGCCTGCTCTGCTACTGTCCTTGTAATTGTCTTTGCAGTCAGGTAAAAAATTTTCTCTGCCAAGCCTTCTCCCACAGCTCTCACTGCCGGAAAAATCGATGCCATTGTTTTTCCAACTCCTGTGGAAGCCTGAATAAATAATTTCTTTTCCCGTAGAATCGTACGATATACCGACACTACGATATCCCTCTGTCCCTCTCTGTATGGGAATGGAAATTCTACACTCCGAATGGACACATTCCTTTTTTCTCTCCACTCCAGCTCAAATTTTGCCCACTTTTCATATTTTTTTACCAGCTCTAAAAACCACAACTTCAGTTCTTCTGTGGTATATTCCTGCTCGAACCGCTTAATTTCTTCTGTTTCCATATGACAGTAAGTCATCTGAACTGAAATTTTTTCCATATTTTCCTGTGCAGCATAAATATATGCATAACACTTTGCCTGTGCCAAATGAACAGGAACGGGCGCCTCCAGATGGTCCAGTTCCTTGAGAACTCCCTTGATTTCATCAATCAGGACTTTCGTTCCCTTGTTCTGAATTCCATCGGCGCGCCCTTCTATCTGCAGAGAAAAACCGTCGCACGGAACTTGAATCTTCAGCGGTACTTCCGCCTGATAATCCGCTCCCATCCGCTGCTGTATTCTGCGGTGAATTCTGCTCCCCATTAACATGGCATCTTTCCCCATGCTGCCAGTTATTCGATTGTCAATATCACCCTCCCGAAGAATAAATTCTACGAGATTCCGAACTGATATTCTAATGTTTCTCTGCTCTTCCATCTTCTTTCACTCTACTCTGCTGTCTTATCTGTCCGTGCAACCTCTGTAATCGTCTTAGTTAAACCGGCAATTCCCTGAAGTTCTGACGGAATGATAATCTTAGTTGCTTTTCCATCTGCAGCTTTTGCGAATGCCTCCAGACTTTTCAATGTCAGCACTGCATCATCTGCTCCGGCAGCCTTGATAAATTCAATTCCTTCTGCCGTAGCTTTCTGTACTGTACGAATTGCTTCCGCCTGTCCTTCTGCTTCCTTAATCTTTCTTTGTTTTTCAGCTTCCGCATTCAAAATTGCTGCCTGTTTTGTAGCTTCCGCCTCTAGAATTACAGACTCCTTCTTACCTTCTGCCACGAGAATCGTTGATTTCTTTTCACCTTCTGCAATCAAAATTGCTTCTCTTCGTTCACGCTCTGCCTTCATCTGTTTCTCCATCGCATCCTGGATAGCTGTCGGCGGCATAATATTCTTAAGTTCTACACGGTTTACCTTAATTCCCCAAGGATCTGTGGCAATATCCAGAGAAGTTCTCATCTCAGAGTTAATCGTCTCTCTTGAGGTCAGTGTCTCATCCAACTCCAAATCTCCAATAATATTACGCAATGTCGTTGCTGTCAGGTTCTCAATTGCGGCAATTGGGTTTTCTACACCGTATGCATACTGCTTTGGGTCTGTTATTTGAAAAAAGATAACCGTATCAATCTGCATTGTGACGTTATCTTTTGTAATCACTGCCTGCGGTTCAAAATCCACAACCTGTTCTTTCAAAGAAATCCTCTTTGCCACACGGTCCAGAATAGGGACTTTAAAGTGAATTCCCACAGACCAGGTTTCTTTATAACCACCCAGACGTTCCAATACATATGCATGAGCCTGTGGTACAATCTTGACATTCCCGATAAGAATCAAAAGTACAATTATCAATAAAATGACAAATATAATCCATCCCATAAACTATTCCTCCTCATACGGTATTACAATTAGTTTTACACCTGAAACATCGACTACTTTACCTAATTTGCCTTTTTCAAGAGTTACACCTTCTTCTTTCATCCGCACAGTCCATTCCATTCCGCTGTATACTGCCTGACCTGTCTGTGCCAGATTATCCACCGTTTCTGTAATTTTTACCACTTTGCCGATTACACGTTCATAATTCGTAGTCTCATGATGTGCATTAATATATTTTACTGCAAATGGCCTTGTAAAATACAACAGCGCGAATGAAACCACAAGAAAAACCGTAATCTGCCAAATCAAGTCCAATCCGGCAAGTTCCAGAATCAATGCTGCAAGTGCGCCTCCTGCAAGCCAGATTGAAGTCAGGCCTACTGTAATCAGTTCAATTACTAAAAAAAGAATGACAAGCCCCAGCCATACAATTGCTTCTTTTTCCATACATTTCCTTCCTTTCAGCCTTCTTTTCTTTTGTGTATCCGT